>DATBUB010000314.1:0-2037 GCA_036516555.1 Bacillaceae bacterium | reverse complement strand
GGCATTTCCTTGACTGGCTTAATCGGCATTTCCTTGACTGGCTTAATCGGCATTTCCTTCACCGGCTTGACGGGAACTTCCTTTATCGGAGGCAGCGGTGGCGGAGCCGGCACCTCTTTCACTGGTAGAATAGGTTTCTCCTTCACAGGCTGGACTGGAACCTCTTTAACCGGCATGATCGGAACTTCCTTTTTTGGAGGAAGAGGCATTTCTTTTTTCGGAGCGATTGGCACCTCTTTTTTCACCTGGATCGGCATTTCCTTTTTCGGTGCCACAGGAAATTCTTTCTTTGGTGCAGCATTTACATTAGGCATATTCATCAAATAGTAATTTTCGATATCCACTTCCTGGATGGGCTGCTGTGGAGCAAATGGCGTGACTGGAGCTGCTAAATCTATTGGCTGGGCCGGAACCGGCACATCCGGTGATTCCTGCATTTGCAGTTTCTTTAAATTCGCAAAAGGATGCTCAGCAGTTGGGACTTCCTTTTTTCCCCCGATATTTATGGCCGCCCCCGGATTTGTCCCGCCGGCTGATGCGCCTTTTTTTACGCTGCCTCCCGCCGACGGGACCTTCACTTTCATACCGGGCATAATCATATCAGGGTTGCTGAGCTGTGAATTCATCTTTTTCAGCTCTTCAAAATTCACGCCGTACTTCTTGGCGATCTTCCAAAGAGTATCCCCTTTCTGTACGATATGGATTTTCACTCTGATTTCCCTCCTATGGCATAAGTCCATATAGTGTATGTTGGTGTGGGCAAAATGCTAACAATCTACATAAAAAGTTATGCAAGGGCTCTTTCTTTTATGAGTGGAGCCAGTCCCGCAAAGAGCTGTCACCTTTATCGCGTTGCACATCTGCAGACCGGCTGGAAGTTATGATAATATAGAGTAAATCGGACATTAGAAGAAATTATGTTTTTGGGAGTGGTACTATGGGTGAGGATAAGAAGCTGTATGGAGAAGAACGGAGGTTAAGCCTTCTGACACTTTTGAAAAACAGCCCATCGCCAATTACAGGGAGCGAACTGGCAGCTTATGCAAATGTAAGCCGGCAAATCGTTGTAGGGGATATAACTTTGCTAAAGGCAAAAGGCGAACCAATCATCGCCACAAGCCAAGGTTATCTTTACTTCAGCCATTCACCCCACATCCCTATTTTCGAAAAAATAATCGCTTGCTCCCATACCCCAGGGCAGACAGAGGAAGAGCTTCTGCTGATTGTAAACGAAGGTGTGACAGTGAGGGATGTAAAGATTGAACATCCTGTGTATGGCGATTTGACTGCCTCTATCATGGTTTCGAACCCTGTGGAGGTCAGCCAATTTATGCAAAAGATCATGACAACGAAAGCAGCATTTCTATCGGAGCTGACAGGCGGCTATCATTTGCATACATTGTCGGCTTCATCGGAGCAGGCGCTTGCCAGAGCCGAGGAAGCGTTGAACGAAGCTGGGTTTCTAATCGAAAATGGGTAAAACAAAAAAGCGTCTATTCCCTAAACGGAAACAGACGCTTTTCTATTCTTATGTTTATATGGCCATTCTTATATACTCACTAACTTTTATGCCCCGGTGCCGAGTACCTCGACTTTCTCAACAAAATCCAGTCCCCGCAGCCTTTCCAGTAAGTCCTCCATTTCTCCCTGCATCCGTGTCGTATTCATGGACAGGGTGACATTCGCCCGTCCCTGCAGCGGAATCGTCTGATGGATGGTCAGGACATTACATCCGGCATCGGCGACAAGACCCAGCAGGCGAGACAATACTCCTGATCGGTCTTCAAGGTGAAAAATGACGGTGATCAGATTTTCTTTCACAATGGAGGAAAACGGAAAAACAGTTTCCCTGTATTTATAATAGGCGCTCCTGCTCAAATCAACTTGGGCCGTGGCTTCACCAATGGACTCGGCTTTACCCCGGTCAATCAACTCTTTCGCTTCTAATGTTTTTTTCATCACATCAGGAAGGACATCTTCTCTTACCAAATAGAACTTTTTATCAAACCGGCTGGATTTCATCATGCCACCTCTTCA
>DATBUB010000313.1:0-5471 GCA_036516555.1 Bacillaceae bacterium | reverse complement strand
CACAGGAAAATGACAGCGCTTGCAATCATGTATGATGATTCTCATTTTATTTTTAAAAAGGAGCGTTTGGAATACCAATCAAGAAAAAACTATTGCTATTGCTCAGTTTTATTTTAATTTTTTCTTCCCTCCCCATTTTTTCGGCTGAAGCCAAAACGGAAGATCCAATCGTCTTGAATTCCGGCTTTGAAATGGAAGAAATCGATGGGAAGATTCCCCATTGGTCCACTTATCCAGACTCATTACGGGAAAACACTTTTATCAAAAGAACGAATGAAGAACATGCAAAAGGCAATTACAGCTTACTCATTGATGACCGTTCCGCAGGCGCATCGGTCGGGCTGATGACGGATCATATTCCCATCCAAGGCGGCAAGACCTACACCGCCTCCTTCCAGGCAAAGGTGGTCTCTGGAAGGACGGTCGTTTATTTGCGCTATTTTGACAGTGCCAAGAAACAGCTGTCAGAGAAATCGGCCATCATGGATACAAAAGCAGAATGGACGGCCATTGAACTGGAAAGCAAGGCTCCCGACAATGCAGCTTATGGGGTCATCATGCTGTATTCCGGAGTAGCGAATGTAACGAAGGCTTACTATGACGATGTCCGCCTGAAAGCAGAGCAAACATTTGATATGCCGACGGAGTTTGGCGAGCCCGTGAACCTCGGTCCTGGCCCTTTGGCAGGACAGGCACAGGGTGCTGCTATTGGGGATGGCGAAATCTATTTTGCCAATAGCGGTTCTCCAGCCGTTTTCTATGCGGTGGATTCGGAAACAGGAGCTGTAAATTTCAAGCAAACGATGCCCGGACTTGATGTGGTATGGGCTGTCACGATCGGTTCAGACGGGAATGTGTATTTTGCCGGAACCTCAAACGGAATCGTGTACCGCTACCTGCCCAAAGAGAAGAAAATCGAGAACCTAGGCACAAACGGAACCGGCGATCGCTGGGTGTGGGAGCTGGAGGCTTCAAACGATGGCAAAGTGTATGGTGCCACCTACCCGCAAGGCAAGGTATTTGAGTTTGATATTGCCACAGATACCTTCAAAGATCTTGGGAGATTGCACCCGGAACAGCAATATACCCGCGGTTTGGGCGTGACGGATGATGCCGTATATGCCGGAACAGGCTCAACCGCCTACCTGTATCGGATCGACCGCAAAACGTATGAAAAAACGGAAATCCCGACACCTGTAACAGGTGCAGATACAATGATTTCGAACATCTGGGAGTACAATAACCGATTATTTGTCGCCAATGGAACATCCCTTCATGTGCTGGACCTCGAGACGTTTGAGCCCATCCGCTCCCTGATCTGGTCCGATGAAGTGGCATCTGACGGCTTTGTATCACCGCCTTCCCCATATGACAGCAATATTGTCTATTTAAAAAATAAAAATACGTTCCACCTTTGGTCTTACAATATGGAAACGGATAAGCTCGCAAAAGTGGAGCCGACCATCAACATGCCTACGACCAGTACGAAGACAATGAAATGGATCAAGCAAGGTGAAAAAGATGTCCTCGCTATGATCAGCACGAGGAATGAGTACCTGGTCTATGACCCGACAACAGGATCCTCAAGCGTCACGTATCCAAAAGTCGAATTATCCGGATTGGACATCCAAGCGCTTGAAGCCGGTCCGGACGGCAACATTTACCTGAGCGGATATCAGGGCTCCATTGCTGTCTATGATACAAAGGACATGAAATATTCTCTTCAGGAGAGGGATCCCCACCAAATTGAGGGCATAGGCTTTTTGAACGACAAGGTTTACATGGGCGCTTACGGTGGAGCAAGGATTTATGAATATGATCCTTCAAAGCCGTATGCATTCTCGGCCAACAACGAAACAAACAATCCGAAACAAATTTATGCGGTGCCAACGTTGCAGAGCAGGCCGTTCACCTTCGCATCCGGAGATGACATGCTGTTCACCGGGACGATTCCTGACTACGGAAAACTGGGCGGAACATTTGCCATGTATGATTCAAAGAGCGGTAAATGGGATGCTTTTGAGAATATCGTGCCGAATCAAAGCATCATCGGCCTCGCTTACAAGGATGGAAAAGTGTTTGGCGGTTCAGGCATTTGGGGAGGGCTTGGAATTGATCCTTCCGAGACTGCCGCGAAAATGTTTGAATTTGATGTTGAATCAAAAACCGCTTCTGTTTTTGAGCTAAAAGTTCCCGGCCTGAAGAACCCGCAGATGATCGGGGAATTATCGTTTGGACCGGACGGCCTTTTATGGGGCGTGGCCTTTGGACAGGACAATGAAAATGCCGATATTTATGCACTTTTTGCGATGGAACCCGTTACAAAGGAAATCAAGAAACACAAGCTCCTGATGAAAAATAGTGCGAAGGGCAGCTCCTGGCGTCCATTTTTCCTGAGATGGGGCCAAGATGGCTATCTGTATACAACGATTGCGCGCCAGTTGATTGTGGTGGATCCGGAGACGCTCCTATACACCAATCTGGTCGATGGAGCCGTCAACCTGATGGATATGGATAGCGAAGGCAATGTGTATTATGCAAAAGGCTCCAATCTGTATAAGCTGCCAATCATTGCCCATATGACAGATGCGGACATTAAGGAGCTGCCGAAGAAATTAACCTATTATAAGGGCGAAGCGTTTGATCCGGAGGGCCTTGTTGTTGAGGCTTCCTACAGCAATGGGACAACGAAAATACTTGAACCCGGCCAATATACCATGGAGACGGAAGATGTTTTTACAACTGCGGGTGAAAAAACCGTAACGATAACCATCCAGGACCTGCCGGAAAAAACCATTACCTTTAAGGTGACAGTGATGGAGACCGAAAACACGAATGTCATGGTTCTTCAGCCTGAACTTGAAGGACAGACGGCCCATGCCGAGACGGCTGCGCAAGCCTTGCAGGAGGCATTCAGGCATGCACCTAAAAACAAGGGCGTCCAAAAAGTTCATGTCTATCTCAACGAGCTGAGCGGTGCTGAAGCCTATGACCTCACACTGCCAACGGAATTCCTGGCGAGGAATGGGAAAAACAAGCGGATTGAAGTCAATACCGAATTTGGTGCGATTGAATTGCAGGGCCATATGCTGAGCAATGCAAAACTGAGAGGCGAAGAAACAGTCACTCTCACCGTCGCCAGGGGGAATGCCGAGAATCTTGACGGATCGGCCAACGAAGCAGGCAACCGCGCTATCGTCGGGTACAGTTTCTCAGTCAACGGCACTCCCGTCACCTTCCGTCATCCCGGTGCAGACGTTGAAGTATTCATCCCATACGACTTGACTGCTGAAGAAGCAGAAAATCCCGAGCAGCTGACGGTCTTGCATATCGATAACGATGGGAATGCTGCACCCGTTTCTTCTGCAAAGTATGATGTAGAAAAAGAGGGCATGATTTTCCGAACTGCTCAATTTGGCCAGTTTGCCATCGTGCAAAGTAAATAGAAATGGAGCCCGCCTTGAATTAATTTTTGATTCATGGCGGGCTTAAGATAATGTTGCATAAGTGAGCCTGAACGAACTCTTTTCTAGCTATTCTCTGAACGAATTCCCGAAGCTGCCAAAGACTGTTCATGCGTTTTATTTGCCATCTGCACTGCGAGAGGTGAAATTTCTTCTTTTTTCTGCGACAGAGACTTATAGGCCATGAGAATAAGTTTCATTATATTATTCATTTCATTCAAACGAATGACGACTTCCAGAACATTTCTTTCACATATGCCTTTTGGAGAAGAAGGATCTAAGGTGTGTGAGGTTTTCGACACATGAACCTCTGCATGTCGGACTTCCATTTCCGTGCTCATTTTTTCCACATCCTTTTCATCTTGTCCTATTCTTTTAGTCTGTCAGTCTTGCAAACTGTGCTTTATGATGGGCGATGGCATGCTGCAATGATACGATCTCCCTTTTGGTCCTTACAATATTCATTGCAGTCAGCTTGTATGCCAGGCTGGGTTGGACAGAGTATACCGCTTTTTTGTCTTCCGGTATGTGATCAAACTGTCCCGCCAAGTTTCCCTGCCATGCAAGGGAGGATATAGGCGGCTCCATGCAAATATATTCCATTTGATAAAAATGTTGGTGGCAGCTACCGTGCTTTTTTTGACATGACATAAGCCTTGCCAGCTCCGCCTGTTTTTTGCCTAATCGTGAGTATAAGGAACTTAGTGAGGAACATGACATCGATTCCATACCTCTTTTCTAAAGAACATTTGAAAAAGGTATTTGGATACAAAATACCGATTTTTCCAAATAGTTACTTATCATTGTACACAATCCGGCAATTGGTTATAAATGGGCAATAGGAATGAATCTCATTTGTCGTTTCGGGACTTTATACCTATATAAATAACCTTAAAGAATCTACTTTTCAGCAAAAGCGAATGATCCTAACGTTACGTTCGTCCTATTTTGTAGACTATTGGGGAGCTGTGTCGAAGGGGGACAGGCTTTTTGGGGACAGGTTCAAAAGTGCCTGTCCCCATAAGAGAATTTCCCATAAGAAAGTCTTCATTAGAAAGCGCTCGGAGGCTGCAGTTAAAGAGTTTTAGTTTTAAGCCAATGAAGTTCAGATGTAAACCAAGTTATCTAGTATGCGAATACAATTTTATTAAAGGAGCGATTGTATGAACAACTTAAAAAGGTTACTATCAATTGGCACGTCTTTTTTACTGCTTTTTGGGCTATTTATGATCAAGCCCCCCAACGGTTCTGCTGAAGTGAACAAAAAGTTCAGCGCACCTGAAAGTATGGGAACCCCTATTGAGAGCATCGCTATTTATGACTCGTCATTTGGCAAGGAAGACGGCAAAGATGTCATGTACACAACTGCCTCCGGCAACCCATCGATCTTTCAGGTAATTGACCTGATCAGCCAAAAAGTGCTCAGAACCTATCCTCTTGAAGGTTCGGAAAGCTCATGGACTCATATTACAGTGCCGAACGGTAACGTCTATATCGGAGGAAACGGCAAGCTGTATGAATATTCCCCTGCTACAAAGGAAGTGAAAAACCTTGGGGGAATTGGAGAAAGTGTTGTGTATGGCTTGTCCTATGACGAAGAAGGGCGCGTATATTTCGGCTCCTATCCGAATGCAAAAGCAGGCAGATACGATCCGAGAACCGGGGAAATGAAGGATTATGGCCGTGTGGCTCCCGGACAAAATTACTCCAGAGCAACGGCTTACCACAATGGATATTTATTCCTTGGAATCGGCATCAATGGCTACATGGTCAAGGTGGATGTTAGCACAGGAGAATATGAGCGGATTGACATGCCGAGCCATGTCATCGAGGGAAGCAGCAACATTTGGCAGCTTGATTCCGCAGGAAAATATATCGTGGCCGGAATCGGCGGCGGCAACAATGCTCTGTTGTTTTACGATACCGAAACAGGGCAGTGGAGCGACACGTATTATAAAGGCAATAAAGGCCTGAGGCTTGTAGAGGGGCAGCCAGGCACAGAAGACA
>DATBUB010000312.1:0-2073 GCA_036516555.1 Bacillaceae bacterium | reverse complement strand
GGCCTAGTACACGAATGGATATTATAAGGTTTTAGTTATTACTAGAACCATAGACCGGTTGGGGAGGTCTGGAGGTTGATGTGACCATATGTAATTAGGGGGCTCGCATGATGGATGAAAACTTGAAGGAACAGCTGAAGGCACTGGAGGAAAGCCATATTAATTTGGAGGTACGGAAAAGCCGCGAGGCACTGGATAGAATTCTTGCCGATGACTTTTTTGAAATCGGCAGTTCCGGTTATATGTTTGATAAGAAAGAATGCTTGGATAGTGGCGTTGTCCTGACGGAAATGACGTTGCATAACTACGAGATTTATCCCTTGGCCGCTGATGTGGTGCTGGCGACCTATTTTATTGTGGATAAAACGAGGAATCGCAATACTCTTCGCAGTTCCATATGGAAAAAAATCGATGGCAGGTGGCAACTCTATTTTCACCAGGGAACCATAACAGATTTGCAGGTAAGTGATGTAGAGGAAGCTTTTTAGTAAAAAAGGAATTGGGTGACTTGAAATTGAATATGGCTACAGTCTTTTTTATAAGTATTACAGCGGGTCTAATTGTGTTATTCATTGTTTCTTTTTCTCTCTTCATACGAAAAATGCTGAACCATTCCTCATTAAATAGTAACCGTTCGGCTGAGATTGAAAAGAAACTGGATCGGATCATTGAACTGTTAGAGAAGGAGAAGAAATCTTGATTGCATAATGCTGTTTTGTATAAAGGGGAAGTTACTGCGAATGGGTCGTATGCGAAAGGGATCCTGCAAATTTGGCAGCCCGTGACGAGACTGAAGGGTAAATATCCTTTTCATATGGTATGAACAAGTGTCGTCAAGCATAATGACATTTTAAAAATCATGCTGGAAGACTTCCATGAGAACCAAGTTGAAATCATATATGACCAGCCCGTTCCTCCTGTTAAGTATTATGTATGGGCCTTCCGTTTTTCAACGGAGTATGGCCGGCATGATCTCATGTTTCTGGAGACGGACAAAAGCGGATGGATTAGTCGGAAAGAGCTGTACTTCCTGGAGATGTCTCACTCCACATTTATCAAATGGTTCCTTCGTATCCTCTCATCAATCGTAAAACACACCCGCATCTATAGCATCAGCTGTATGTCACGGGGAACGAGGTGTTCGAAGTGTAACCGGATTATGAACCGCGATTCGTTGAAAAGAAAAAGTGAAAAAGGCCTGGTGGGCAGGCCCTTTTTTGATTACTTTTTTTTAAGTATTCATTGGCGGTTTTCGTCAATTCGGGCCGTATGCGCTTTTTGCACCTGCTAACGAAAATGATAACGAAAGAATATGAGCATAGCATGGAATGTTTTCCTAGAATCCAAGGGTGAAAAAAGTCGAAAAAAGAAGATTAATTATACTCATGCTGATGAACATCAGGATGATAAAATAAATGAAATAAAAAGAAAATATTATGGAGAGAAGGGGAGGCGCACGGTATTAATTTTGCATCAATGGACTTTTGCATTCTTGCAGTAACCCAATGTTGTTTATAAACTTTTTAGGGTGTGATCTGATGAAGAAGGTTTCATGGGCACTTATCATTGTTCTGGCAGCTTCATTAAGTTGGAATGCATATTTGCTGAATGCAAAACAAAGGGCAGAGGGAGATCTGTTGAGGACGGAAGTGCATAATCTGAAAATGTTTACCCAAAATGCCATTGCTGGGTTGAAAGAAAAGGACACACGTCTCCTTCGTCAGACATATAGCAACTTCCAGAGCAGCCCGCCATTTGGGAACCTTGAGCAAGATTCATCCACCGAAAGGGTCATCCAAAAATATGAAGAGCTATATCGCTATGCCTTAAATGATACGGGCGGACGGGATGGAGCCCTTCTTGGAAAGCTGGAGCAATCCTTTGATATCTTGGTGCCGCTTTCTGAAGATGAAGATCTCAGTGAAAAAGAAGTTCGGGCTGCCATGGCAGAAATCGATCAGCTGCTGGATGACCTGAATCAATGAACGTGCTGTATGGGGCCTTCTTCGGAGGGCTCATTTTTTTGAGATTTGTTGCCCTTCTCCAACAGTGCCTGGCACCCAAACAACTTGG
>DATBUB010000311.1:0-2230 GCA_036516555.1 Bacillaceae bacterium | reverse complement strand
CTACTGCCGACAGGACAGATGAAAAAGCGGCAGAACGGATTTCAGCTTCTGAAAACAGAGTTTTTCAGGATACTAAAGAACCGGAGTGGCCTCCAGTGAACAGGCTGTTGGGATTGGATGATGATAATCAAGCTCTTCTTTCCCAAGCTGGACGCTCGCTCGAAACATTCAAGATGAAATGCAGACAAGAACTTTCGCTGGATATCCATTGGGATTTTTCAATCCCCGAACATGTTTCCTCCATATATAAGGAACAGAACGGTTCCACTACAATGGATGCATTCGTCAATTTACATATGTTTGAACCATTAAAGCGGTATAAAGAGAGCGATGAATTGCGCGAAAATCATTATGTCTTTATCACAGCCAGCCAAGATTCGCTTGTGGCCCAGATCAGCGGCCACACGGTTGTATTGGCAGGTTTGATCATCAGCGCAAGCGAATAGCAGGGGGGATCCATTTGTTGAAAAGAGTGTTGGTGAACATACTGTCCACGTTATATTTCATAGCGGTGCTCTTGCCCGTCATGCTGCTCATTTTTCTAATGCCGGTCTTTTTCTTGATAGAAGTTGGTTCTATGCGTACTTCCGGGTTTATTGAACCTTTCCCGGCGCTTGCGATTATAGGGTTCATATCGCTGTTCATCGCCATTTCCCTCCTCATCCCATTTTTCAGGAAGGCGTATGATGTGCTTCCATGGCTGTTTCCTTTCGTTAAAATCCTCCTGACCAACACGCTGATCCTTTGTACAGGATTAGCCATACTGTCTTACGGCTACGAGGAATACAACCAAGCCAGACATGCTGAATATTTCTGGTATATGATCGCTTTTCTTTTTGCCGGAAGGCTGCTTATGTGCATGTACTTTAAATGGCGCCCGGCCTTTAAGGCCAGCCAGGAGGTGACCGAGCATGAGGCCTGACAGGAAGAAGCACTATATATACTATGGCAGCTTTTGCCTGGCCATTTTCATAGCAAGCATTTTTTTGTCCATGAGGGGCACAGCCGATGTTTCGCTGGAAACCCTTTCTGCTTTGCAGTCACAGGAGGCAGAAAAAATTTCTCCTGGAACTGTTTTTTTAGATGAAGATAAAAAAATAGATGCTCTGGATCATGTCATCCTGCACGACTCACAGAAAGAGAAAACAACGATATGGATATGGGATTTTGCGGACCATGACGGTGATTATGTGCAGGTTTTGGCGGACGGCCATCCATTGTCCGATCCTTTCATGATAAAAAACACGGCCAGAAAACTGTCCGTTCCTTCAGAAGCCGTTATTCAAATCAAGGGGATCAAGGACGGCAATGGGGGAGAGGGGATTACATATGCCATCAAATTTGGGGCAAATGATGTGAGCTATCTGAACTCCATTGATGAAGGGAAGCACAGCACCTTTGAACTAAAAAGAAAATAGGGCATCACGCTCAGTGGATTGCCAAAAAAGTAAGAAAAGTTCTATAATTGAAGAAAACAGGCAAAATGCAGAAACATTAAGGGGAGTTGCGAGCATGTCCATTGGTCGTATTTTTTGGGGGCTTTGGCGGAATTATGCGGAAACAAGTGAAAAATCTGCAGATCCAAAGCTGAGGACCCATTATTATAAAGTGGGAAAAACCAAGATGATAGAGCAAATCAAACATGTCCTGGAAAGAAAGCTTCCTGGCTGGAACATTACACATATCGATAACGAGCGCGGTGAAATGCTCGTCGAAAAGAAAGGGATGCTCAGAATCAACCAGATTGTCATTTCGGTTATCCAGGTGGAGCCATTTCGCAGTGCGGTAGATGTGGTCTCTGCATACAAAGGCAGTCTGGGCGATCTCGGAATGAGCTATTTTACGATCGTGAAGTTTTTTGAAGCATTAAATAAGGAAATCCCCCCGGTCAAATGACGGAAGGATAGCCGGCATGCCATATGCCGGCTTTTTCTAATGCCCTTTACCTTTTTCCTTAAACACTTTTTGCTTGCGCCAGCCGCCGAAACGGTAATACAGAATGGCGAAAACGCTGCTGATCACAAAGCTCGTGCCCATTCCATAAGCGATGCCCTCATCACCAAACCAGCCGGAGAAGAGATAGGTGAGCGGGTATCTCAATACCCAAAAGGAAATGATGTTGAGCACCAGCACTTGGAACATGGCTCCCGAGGCACGGACCGCGCCATTCAGAATGAAGTTGATGCTGAGAAATGGATAGAAAAACGCAATGGTTTTCAAATATTGGGCG
>DATBUB010000310.1:0-5548 GCA_036516555.1 Bacillaceae bacterium | reverse complement strand
CATCTGTCAGTTTCACCCCTTGCAGCTGCCCCATATACTGGGCGCGTCCAGATGCACTATCCAGCACCTTGCCATTATGATCTGCAGGAAAGCTTTGAAAAGCAGGCAAAAACGGAACCCTCTGTGACTGCTTCAATTCCTTAAGCTGATGTGTCAGCTGCTGCAATTGTTCATTCAGGCTGCCTTCATCTTCAGTGCCGTCTGCCATCATCAAAGATGCTGCTCTTGTCACCATTCGGATAAAGCCTGCAAGCTCTTTTTCCGGAAGCATCGTCAAATCTTTTGCTTGGTGAAGGTTTATATCCGCTGCAACCTTCACAGATGCACCTGCCAGATCAAACATATCCGGTTCAACTGGCAATGGGGATGCAGATATCCTTCCTGGCAAGATTTCATCAAGTCTTTGGCTGATTACCTGAATGGCTTCTCTCCAATCATCCAATTCAGACTCTGTAAAGAAGGTGTCCAAATCTTCCGTTCGGATTTCATCCGTTCCAATTTCTTCCCCCATGATGCCAAGCAAGAGATCTGAAATAGAAATTTCAGGCATCAACTTTTGCGGTTCCGGCTGTGGCCCTGCAGAGACAGCTGCTGCAAACAATAGGGCATTCCTAAAGGTTTGACTCCCTGTATCAGACGCTTCCGGCTTTGGATTCAAGCTGGCAAACTGTGTTCCCATAAGACCGATTTTCACTCTGTCACCTCCTTTCAAATAAAGAGATTTATTCTGACTTTGCGGAAAGCTTCTCAAAGTATTTTGCAGCCCGCTCGGGAGGCATTTTTTCCATGATTTTGGCAAGCCCTTCCGTACTCATGTTGGACATGATTTTGACTGCTTCTTCCTCTTTCATTTCAAGCAGGATGGGGGCAGCTGTTTTCGGTGTCATGGTCTCATAGGTGGATACAATTTCCTTGAATGCCCGCTTGTTTTCATTTTGAATCTGGCGCATTTCCTCTATCGTTTTTTCCAGTTGCTCCTGTTCAAGCAGAAGGCGTTCTTTTTCTGTATCTCTCTTTTCAAGCTCTTTCTCCAATTGTTCCAGACGCAGGCTCTTATCCTGTATCTGGGCCTCAAGCTGGACAATCCTGTCTTCATATTTTTTGGCGCCGGCATTCTCGGAAGAATCCAAAAAACCTTTGATGACCGGTGTTTTTCCGCCGATTTCCCGGGCTTTTTCAAAGACATTGACACCTGCTGCAGTCGCAGCCAGGAGACCGAGGAAAAGTGCGAATAATAAGGGAATCAAAACCCAGAATATAAAACGTTGAAACCAGCCCGCTTCCTTTTCCTTCATTTGATTTTTTGCCGCCTTATCCACACCATCACCTCATTCCTTCCCGATGAAAATATTGAACGGATGTCATCTCATCGAGCTGTGAGTTCTCCACCTGCTTCTCAAGCTCCATAAAGTGAAGGTGACTTTTCTCTTTCATCTTTTCATATTTTTTCATCTCTATATTGCTGTCCTTCAGCTTCTCGCCGCACCAATTCATCCTGTTGCGTGCGGTAATGACAAGCCGCTGGTAGTGCTCTATCGTCTTATTTAGGTTACCGATGAACTGTTGATAATGCCTTATTTCCCTGATGGAAAATCCTTTTGCCAGCTGGCTTGCCTGAAAGCTCTCCAGCTCTTCTTTTTTCTTCAAAAGTCCGTACAGCTGTTCAGCCACATACTCAAACTTTTTTACGGATTCCTCATACTGCGCAAATGCTTCTTCTTTCTCCCGTTCTCTTAAATCCAGGATTTTTTGGAACTTAAACTGGTGTTTCAATTGCCGTCACCTGTTTCTGTTAACTTGATCAACGCCTGTATGCTGTCTTCAAGCGATGCATTCTCATCCGTTTCCTGCTTGAGGAACCTGATGATTTCGGGATAAAGCTGCACTGCTTCATCGATATCCTTTGAAGCGCCTTTTTTGTAGGCTCCAATGTGTATCAAATCCTCTGAACTTAAATAGGTGCTCAGCAGGTCCCGGACCCTTTCTGCCGCTTCACGGTGCTCTCTGTCCGAAAGATGGTTCATTAACCGGCTTACACTTTTTAATATATTGATGGCAGGGTATTGGCCGCGGTTTGCCAGTGTACGGTCCAAAACGATATGCCCATCCAGAATGCCTCTGACTGTATCTGCAATCGGTTCATTCATGTCATCCCCATCCACAAGGACCGTGTAAAAAGCGGTGATGGAACCCGTCTCATCTGTTCCTGTTCTCTCCAGCAGCCGGGGAAGGATGGAAAATACGGATGGGGTATATCCCCTTGTTGCAGGAGGTTCCCCAACGGCTAGCCCCACTTCCCTTTGCCCCATGGCAACCCGGGTGACGGAATCCATCATGAACATAACGTCATATCCGCGATCCCGGAAATATTCTGCAATGGCCGTTGCTGTAAAGGCACCTTTGATCCTCATCAAAGCGGGCTGGTCAGACGTAGCCGCGATGACAATGGTTTTCTTCAATCCTTCGGGTCCCAAATCGCGTTCAATAAATTCTCTTACCTCCCTGCCCCGCTCCCCAATAAGTGCGATGACATTGATATCCGCCTTTGTATGCCTTGCTATCATTCCAAGGAGGGTGCTCTTTCCGACGCCGCTTCCGGCGAAAATACCAAGTCTTTGGCCTTTGCCTACCGTAAGGAGGCTGTCTATGGCCCTTACCCCCACTTCCAGCTTGTCTGAAATGGGAGGCCGCTTCAAAGGATTGGGTGGTGTCCTTTCCGTAGCAGTGGAACTAAGACCGGGAGGCAGCGGATAGTCATCCATCGGCTGGCCGAGGGAATCGAGCACCCTCCCGATCAGCTCAGGTCCCACTTTGATTTGGAGAGGCTTTCCGGTTGCTTCCACAAGGCTTCCGGGACCTATTTCCTGTATGTCGGTGTATGGCATCAAAATGATGTTTTGTTCTTTGAAACCCACCACTTCGGCCATGATTTTTCTTTGGCCAAAAAGCGAATTCCCGCCCACATGTATAAGGCAGACATCTCCGATTGAACTTTCGGGGCCCTGAGATTCAATCATCAAACCCACTACCCTGATCACTTTTCCGTATCTCTTGAAGGTGTCGATTCCGCTCAAAACCGAAGCAAGCTCTGCCGCTTTCATCATCTTTGTCCCTCCAGAAGCTCAAGAAGCTTTGATTTCAATTCCGACAGCTGGCTACCAATGCTTGCATCAATCCGGCCATTTTCAGATTCGATGACGCAGGCATGTTCATCCATATCGCTGTCAGGATAGATGAAGCATTGTGTGTTGGATGGGAAAAGCGCATCAAGTTCGTTTTTTGCCGCCATAAGGGCTTGATGATTGGCAGGATGGACATGGATTTGCACTTCTTTAAACTCCCGCGCTTCTTTCAGTGCGGCCTTTACAAGGTGATGGAATTGCTCCGGATTCTCCTGCAGGGTACCGTGCAGCACTTTTTCCGCCACCGAAACTGCAAGCTCCAAAATCGTGCGTTCGGCACTTTCCAAGTATTGTTGAAATGCTTCACGGGAATCTCTGACTATATCCCTCGCAGCGGTTATTTGCTCCTCATAGGTCAAAAGACCTTGTTGGTGTCCCTCTTTTAAGCCCTCTTCGTAGCCTGTCTCCCATGCTTTCTTGCGAAGGATGTTTTTTTCTTCTTCCCAATTGGCCCGTTCTGCATCCATATGATGCTGGATGGTCCTCGCTTCTTCCTGTGCCCGTGCAATGATTGCTTCAGCTTGATCTTCCGCCTGCTTCAGCGCCTCTTTTACGGCAAGCTCCTTATGCAGATCGAGGCTTTCACTTGCGGCAGACAGATTCCTGACCGCTTCTTTCAAAGAGATGATCCTTTCCGAGCTGGTCGTTTCTGCTGCCTTGATCAGCCTAGACAATGATATCATCCCCTCCGCCGCGGGCAACGATGATTTCACCCGTCTCCTCCAGCCTTCGGATGATGGCTACAATGCGTGACTGCGCTTCTTCCACGTCTCTAAGGCGGACAGGACCCATAAATTCCATTTCCTCTTTGAAAGTTTCGACCATTCGGGTCGACATATTTCTGTAAACGATATCTTTCACTTCATCACTGGATACCTTCATGGAAAGCAAAAGATCCTCATTGTCACACTCCCGGATAACCCGCTGGATGGAACGGTTATCCAATGTCACAATATCCTCAAATACAAACATCCGTTTTTTGATCTCTTCCGCCAATTCGGGATCTTGAATTTCCAATGCATCCAAAATGGTCTTCTCCGTTGCCCGGTCCACCCCGTTCAAGACATCCACCACTGCTTCAATTCCGCCTGTTTGTGTATAGTCCTGGGTGACCGTAGCGGATAATTTTCTTTCTAGAATGGCTTCCACTTCACTGATGACTTCAGGGGAAGTGCTGTCCATTATAGCGATCCTCTTTGCAATATCCGCCTGCATATCCTGTGGCAGCTCAGACAGTATCTGGCCTGCCTTTTCTGGGTCCAGATAGGACAGGATCAGTGCAATGGTCTGCGGATGCTCATTCTGGATGAAATTCAAAATTTGCCCTGCGTCGGCTTTCCTCGCAAAATCAAACGGACGGACTTGCAAGGATGAAGTCAATCTGTTGATGATGGCAGATGCCTGATCAGACCCCAGCGCTTTTTCCAGCACAGTTTTGGCATACCCGATTCCGCCCTGCGAAATATAATCCTGTGCAAGCGCAATTTGGTGAAATTCCTCCAGCACATCTTCCTTTGCAGCGGATTCTACTTTTCTTACTCCCGAAATCTCCAAGGTCAGCTTTTCCATCTCTTCTTCCGTCAAGTGTTTATATACGGATGAAGCGACATCCGGTCCAAGTGATATCAGGAGAATCGCAGCTTTTTGCTTCCCCGTCAAGCCTTGGTCTCTTCTTGCCATACTCTTTGCCTCCTAATCTTCCGCAAGCCATGTCCGGAGGAGCTTGGCAAATTCATCTGGTTTTTCCTTTGCCATTTTCTCAAGCTGTTTGCGCCTGATTGCACTCTCGGACAGCGATTCATTGTTCATGTCGGGAATGTCCACCGGCTGATGAATATCCTCAAGTTCGGCTTCTTCGGCATCCGAAGCCCTTCTCTCCCTGATCATCAGGAAGACCAGTACAGCAATGACGGCCAGCAGCAATCCTGCCACAACATACGCCCACCATGGAAGAGCCGGCTTGGCGCCGTTCGCCATTACGGTTTTTCCATTGAACGGCTGGACAGAGACGACCACTTTATCCTGTATGGCTTCATCTGATATATCCGTACCTGAATCTTTGTTGATGGAAGTCCTGACAATGGTGGAGAGCAGCTGCCTGATATCCTCCCTGCGTTCTTCCGGAAAGCTTCCTGCATCTTCCGAATCTGGAGGTTCGACCATAACCTGAATTCCCAGATCGCGGATTTTATATGGACTTTCTACTATTTCTTTTCGGATTCGGTTGACTTCATGATTCAGTGTTTCTTCCGTTCTTTCATAATCCCCGCTGCCTGTTGCCCCTTCGAGATATTCACTTGCCCCGCTGTCTGCGGGATCGCCTGACTGAGGAATGCCCCCGGCCTGATCGGCATTTCCAGTGAATG
>DATBUB010000309.1:0-3871 GCA_036516555.1 Bacillaceae bacterium | reverse complement strand
TATAGGAATTTCCATTTTCATGGATTCGAGTATCAGGACCGTTTGGCCTGACTCCACTGTGTCTCCTTCACTGACTAGCACATTAAAGACAGTTCCTGCCATGGATGATACGATTTCCTTCATTGTTCTTCCCCCTTTATTAATAGTTGGCCCAGCAGTCCGGTTGTATAGTTCCCCTGCCGGAATGCAGGGTCTTTCATCACTTTCAGCAAATATGGAATGTTCGTTTTAATGCCGGTTATTTCAGTCTCTTTCAGAAAAAGCTGAGCCATGTATATGCACTCTTCCCTGTCTGGTCCATGGACAATGCATTTGGCGATCATCGGGTCATAAAACGGCGATACTGGGGAGCCAGCAGAATAGCCAGTGTCGACCCTCACATTCCCCGCTCCCCATTTCATCTTTGCAATGTTGCCCGGGGACGGATAAAATGTAGCGGGATCCTCTGCATATATCCGCATTTCAATGGAATGCCCGTTCCTTTGAATATCCTCCTGAATTTTTGGAAGCCTTTCCCCTTTTGCTGCTTTTATTTGCCATTCCACCAGATCAAAGCCAGTTATCGCTTCCGTGACAGGATGTTCCACCTGAAGCCGTGTATTCATCTCAAGAAAATAAAAGTTTTCATCTTCGTCCACAATGAATTCCACTGTACCGGCATTCTGGTAACCGGTGGCCTCCGCTGCACGCAGTGCCGCCTTATACATTTCCTCCTGGGTGCTCATTGAAAGAGCCGGTGAAACGGCTTCTTCCACCACTTTTTGATTCCGTCTCTGGACAGAACAGTTTCGTTCAAACAAGTGAACTTGATTTCCGAAACGGTCTCCAAATATTTGCACTTCAACATGCCTGGCATGATCAATGCATTTTTCAATAAATATTTCATCACTTCCGAAATATGCCTGTGCCCTTTTTCTTGTCTGTTCGAAATGCTGATTGAGCGCTTGCTCATTTTCACAGCGGACCATTCCAATGCCGCCGCCTCCCCCGCTTGCCTTTACCATAATGGGATACCCTATTTCCTTGGCAGCTTTTACAGCCTCTTCAATTGAAGCTATGCCTTCATCAGTCCCAGGGACGACAGGGACCCCCGCTTCTTTCATCTTTTGCCGTGCACGGATTTTATCCCCCATCATGCGGATGGTTTCAGGTTCCGGACCTATAAACGTAATTCCCGCATCTGTCACTTTGCGTGCAAACTCGGCATTTTCAGACAGCAGCCCATATCCGGGGTGGATGCCTTCCGCCCCTTCTCTTGCTGCCACTTCGATGATTCCTTCCATATTTAAGTATGATTTGTTTACAGGAGGTTCCCCGATTCTAAAGGAATGGTCAGCCTCTGAAACGTAAGGCATGCTTTTGTCTGCATCCGAATAAACAGCAATGGTTTGGATGCCAAGCTTCTTGCATGTCCGGATGATTCTGGACGCAATTTCTCCCCTGTTTGCGATTAAGATCTTTTTCACGGCACAACCCCTTTCCTGTTGCTCATTCTTAAAATTCTACAGATTCTCTTATTTTCCTGCTTTTTTTGTAAACGCTTTCTATCATTATATCTGATTTATTTTCTACTTTGTTATATAATTGATTTATACATTGAACTGACTATTACGAAGCTATCGTACAAGGGGGAAATTAAGATGCCGGTTAAAGTCGAGAAATTGAAAATCAACTTTAAGACATTGGAAGAATTCAAGAAGTTTAAAGAATACGGTGCCCAGGAGCTGTCCATGCTGGAAGACCTGCAGGAGAACATGGTGGAAGATGATTTGCATTCTCCATTCTATGGAATCTATTTTGGGGACAAACTTGTGGCCCGCATGAGCCTTTACAAAAGGGACGCCAAATTTGACCAATATTTTGATCCGCCCCAGAATTACCTGGAGCTGTGGAAGCTTGAAGTGCTGCCCGATTATCAAAACAAAAACTACGGCAAAATGCTTGTGGAATACGCCAAAAGTTATGATATGCCGATCAAGACGAACCCACGCTTAAATTCCCGTTCTTTCTTTGAAAAAATGGGTTTTGAACCAGTCACGTATGAAATGGAAAGAGACTTCGGCGAAAATCCTCTTGTTTGGTATCCGGAAGGTGTAACGGAACAAAAGCATTAAAAAATATGAAACCTTTCCCATTCCCGTCCGTAAAGATAATGGCAGAATACAGCACTATCACAAGGAGGAAATAGTTTGAAAAGGACAGGTGAAGTAACACTGGGCATTATCGGCATTGTTTTCAGTGCCTTGATGTCACTATTGGGAATTGCATTTACATGGCTCTCCTCTTCCGATGCCAGGGGCATGCTGGAAGAAGAGCTTGCAGCCGATCCAAATTTGGCCGCATCTGATATCCCGCTCATTATGGATTTTTTTGAAATGGGCGGTTGGGTACTGATTGCTGCAGCCGTCCTGGGATTTGTATTTGGCCTTATCGCCGTCATTAGCATAACAGGTAATAAAAAGCCAAAACTTGCAGGCTGGATGTTCATCGCTGCAGCCGTTCTGATTGGACTTATCAGTTTAGGGGCAGGCTTTTTGCCGGCAATCCTCTACCTCATTGCAGGAATCATGTGTTTTGTAAGGAAGCCGCAGCAGACTGATTTTGATAATCCTGCGCTATAACAAAAAGGGTGCCTTAGCAAAGGGCACCTTTTTTTAATTAAACCTCTTCGAAAGCGGACAACTTTCTCGCTTTTTCAAAGATGGATAGCAGCGCCCTATGCTCCTGAATCAAAAGCTCATAATCCTCTTTCAGCTTTTCATAGGCTATTGATATTTTGTCTGCTTCCAGTTTCGTACCGGCCAATTCCTTCTCCAGTGCCTCTTGCTCCATCGCCCGGGAACCTTCCGTCTTCATCGTACGATCCAGCTTCTGAAGAAACAGAATCACATCGTCGAGTCTAAGCTCATCAGACCGATTCTCGACGTTTCTCTCCTTTGCCTTGTCACTCACGGGGGCTGTTTCCTGTTTTCTGTCCTTCCGTTTCATTTTTTCTTTCCTCTGTTTTTTTGCCAGTTCAATCCCTGATATATATTGTTTCCTGACAGAGGAATTCCAGCGGAACCCGCAAGCTGCCGCTGTTCTTGCCAACCTTTTTCCAGCTTCTTCAAACGCCTTCAGCTGGGTGCTTCCTTCCCTGATATGGGTCAGCACCACTTCGGCTAGAAGCAAATCTTCGTCAGGGGTCCATGCATCCTGTCGCGCAGCTGTCAAATTCATCACTCCTGGCTTTTTATCCTTATATTTATGCAGCTGATAGAAGAGATAGACTATCCGGATATGAGCCAAATGAGTCAGAAAAAATAAAAACCACGAAGATCATCGCTCTTCGTGGTTTTTATACGAAAAATCAGTCGTTGACAACTTCTTTTCCTTTATATGTTCCGCACTCTTTGCACACACGGTGTGCTAGTTTCATTTCACCGCAGTTTGGGCAAGCAACCATGCCTGGCACCTGCAGTTTGAAATGTGTACGGCGTTTTCTCTTAACGGTTTTGGACGTTCTTCTAGCCGGTACAGCCATTCTTCCCACCTCCTTAAAAATAGGGCTATTTGGATCCGCTGCGTGTCAATAGCTTTCAAGGTGGTCAGTTTTTTTCTTGATTGTTTTCAAGCAACTGGGCCAATCCCGCCAGACGCGGATCTATTTTTTGCTTTTCCTGTTTTTGTTCTTGCATCAGCTGGTCTTCTGTTTTGACTTCCCAACCTTTTCCTTGCGACAAGCCCTCCTGTTCCTTTGCATCCTCGCAGAAAACCTGCATGGGCACTTCCAGGAGGAGCAATTCAAATACGATCGGCAGCAAATCCACCACATCGCCCTGCAGTTCATGGAGTTCCTCTGTCCCGCTGAGATCATATTCCGATGGTTTCA
>DATBUB010000308.1:0-9178 GCA_036516555.1 Bacillaceae bacterium | reverse complement strand
CATCCTGGGTGTCGTCTTCACCATTATGGGCGCTATCCGGGCTTTTGAAGGAAATGTGTATAGAATCCCCTTTATTTTCCGCCTTTTGTAATAAGGCGCGAGTTTCCGAATTGCCCCCTATGAGGGGCTTTTTTTTGGCTTGTTTTTTCTATCTATTAAAGTTCAGTCATGAACAACAGAGGAGGCTCGTATAATGGATAGTAACTCCAAAACAGGGGGAGCCCCATGAATATAAAAGAATATTATTCCAATATGTCGCGCCTTTATTTGCACCAAGCAGTCTTGTTCTCTATCGTATTTATCGCCTTTGTCTTTCCCTGTATGTTGAAAGTGCCGATTTTTCCGGTAGAATTTGCGGCAATGTCCATATTGATCTGCATCGTCTATTATTCTCTCCGGTATGTTTATTTTACTTGGAAAGGACAAATCGCTCCTGTTCTTTACAAAAAAAACGGAAAGGTGATCAGAAAATATCATCCTTATGTACTGATCCGTTCTCCTCATTCCAGGTCTCTGTTCCATATTTACTCGGCTGATGGGATATGCCAATATACCATTTTAAAGCTCCGCGGAAAAAAATCACAGGGCGAGGAGTTTGAAATGCGAACTCACTTGAGCAGCACCACAACAATGGTTCAAGTTAACAAGAATGAAGTCTGTATCACCGACAACAATCAACCCGTTTTTTTATCAGTCCAAAAGGTTAGCAAGGCCGAAAAAAGATGTATGGTCGGAACCATTTCCTATTCATATAAACGGTATAACGAAGAAAAGCTGGAAAGGGATGGGAAATCAGTTCTCTCGGTAAAAAGAGGAATGATGCCTGTACGTCTTCAGCAGTATTTTCCGCCAAACAGCCCATTGCTGGAATTTGACTATGATTTGGATGAGAAGGAAAAAGGCCTGTGTATTTGTCTTTATTTCATATTTTCGAATAACTAATCATGCAGTAAGATTATAAAAATATAGACAATGCAGGGGATATTTCTTATTATAGGAATAAATAACCACGACAGGAGTACCGGAATGGACGTTTTTGTAGCAAGACAGCCCATTTTAAATAAAAAAGAAGAGTTGGTTGGATATGAGGTTCTTTACCGAAATACGGAGATCAATGCTTTTCCCATTATTGACGGGGACCAGGCTACCGCCGATGTCATTGTAAACGGTTTCCTCAATATCGGCATACATGAGCTATCTGCCGGACAGCCTTGTTTCATCAACTTTACTGAAACGTTGCTTCGTCTTAAGGTTCCGGCATATTTTCATCCTCGTGACATCGTTGTGGAGATACTTGAAACGGTCGAGATAACAGAAGAGATCATAACCATTTGCAAAGAACTGAATGAACTCGGTTATACGATTGCTCTGGATGACTTTACGCATGTTGATCACAACTGTTTTTATACAGAATTGCTGAAGTACGTACATATCATCAAGGTCGACTTTTTGAATGCATCAATGGAAACGCGGACAAAAATAGAAAACCTCGCCAAAAAGAACAAGATTAAGCTGCTGGCGGAAAAGGTGGAAACGAGGGAACAGTTCCGCGAAGCGAAGGAAAAAGGATATGATTTTTTCCAGGGGTATTTCTTCAGTAAGCCAGATATCGTCTCCAGCTACGATATTCCCACTTCATTTCTGTCTTATTTTCAGGTCATGAAAAAAATTGGCGAAGAAGACATTGACATTCCTGTCATCAGCCAGCTGATTGAGCAGGATCTATCTTTGTCACATAAATTGCTGAAGCTCATCAATTCACCCGCCTTCAGGCCTATACATAAAATCAAGTCCATCAGGCAGGCGATTGTGCTTCTTGGTCTGAGAGAAATTCAAAAATGGGTGTATGTTCTCGCCTTGAGAGAGAATAAGGGATTTAGCAAAAAGCTTTCTTCCGAAGTCATACGCCTTTCGTTGACAAGGGCCATGCTCTGTGAAAAACTGGCTGGAAAAAGGCTGGCCAGAGAGGACGATGCAGGTTACTTCCTGACAGGTATGCTATCCCTGATGGACAGTATCACAAGGGTGCCAATGGAGGAGATCCTCCGGGAGCTCCCCCTTTCCCAAGCGATACATGATGCACTGACTGGCAAAGATAGCCCTTTGAAGGAAGTCCTTGATCTTGTCATCGCTGTGGAGAGGGGGAATTGGCGAATCATGGAGGAGCTGGCAGCTGCTCTGAAGCTGAGTGAATTGGATATACGTCATGCTTATCAAGAGTCATGCAAATGGGCGGAAGATGTCATTTCTGAAACAGCCGCCAATTATTAATCCAGACCGCCTTTGACCAGCGTGTGCAGCACCCGGTCAAAGGGCTGGTCTTTTTTGCTGGCAAAAAACGAAGCAAAAGGGTCGCCCAGTGCTTCAAAACGATCCAGAACGGTCTTCATCGTAAAAGAATCCGGACGCAAATCTTCGTTTAACTCCCTCCAATAAATAGGAGCAGCCACCAAACCATCTTCATGGGTCCTCATAGAATAAGGTGCTATGATTGTTTTGCCTTCAGCATGCTGGACAAAATCGACATATAAACGTCCGCCCCGCTTTTTTTTAAGCCGCTCTATTGTAAAAGAATCCGGATTTCTCTCCACAATAAATGTAGCGACAAATTCGGTAAAGACCCGTGTCTCATCCCATGTGAACCGTTTCTCCGGCAAGGGTATATACACCTGGATTCCTTTATTTCCTGATAACTTGATAAAGGACACAAGTTCAAAATGATCCAGCACCTCTTTCAGGATCGATGCGGCTTTAATGGCCAGGGGAAAGGCAGAACGTGATGGAGGATCCAAATCAAACACGATTTCACTGACAAAAGGGGAGCGGACCGTACGGAAAGGAATGTGAAATTCTATGGCCAGCTGGTTCCCCAGCCAAATCAAGGTTTGAAGGTTATTGCACAGAATATAATCAATATCTTCATGCATGGCCGATTCAACGAACGGGGGAGACGAGTCGGGCTTGTTCTTTTGATAAAAGGAATCCCCAAATACACCATGGGGTGAACGGATGACTGTAAGAGCCCTGTCCTTTAAGAAAGGGAGCATCGCAGACGATATTTTTCTCAGATAACGCAAGTAATCCAATTTTGAAATGGGGGTCTTTTGCCACAGAGGCTTTTCTGGATGTGTAACGTCCGTCCCTTCTGGAAATGCCGCTTCATCCTGCAGAAATAGGCTGTGTGTGCACATGTCAGGTTCGATATCAAATCTTAAACAGGAAAAATACGGTTCCCTTAACTGCCCCTCATACCATTCCAAATAATGAATATCCAGGCATATGCCGGGCCGCACTCTCAGTGTATTCCCATCTCGTGAATTGGCATTTTGCCGTACTGTTTGGCTCAATGCCCTCTTTGTTTCAGGATCCAACCCATTGATGAAAGACCCAAGAGGAAAAATCGCCTCCCCTTTATAGACACCGATATAAAAGTAGCCGCTATTCATGTCCATACCCGTAATGTAGCAAGTGGCCGTTTTCCAATTTTTCATTTTCCGCCATAAGGAAGTTCTTTTTCCTTCTTCCCATTCGCTGTTTATTTGCTTCGATACAATGCCCTCGCTTTCATGAATCCGCATTTGTTCCGCGAGTGAGGAAAAATCCATTTCATACGGAATGAGCTGTACTAATTCACTATGGGCTGTATCAGGCTGTAAGGGAAGGTTTAGTTGGCGGAATAAAGATTCCAATTCTTTTCTTCTCACTTTGTAAGGGCGTGAACATATTTGGTCCTTTCCTTTCCGCAGGATATCAAAAACAAGGAATCTGCACGGTCTCAATGAAGAGGCTTCCTCAATTTTATTCTTTGAACGCAGCCGCCCCCTTTTCTGCAGCTGGTGAAAATTCGCTTTCATTTCATTCTCCAGTATGACAACCTCGCCATCCAGATAAATGGGATATAGGCTTTCTGCTTCTTTTTCCAGTCCCCGCAGAAAACGGCGGAGTTCGGGAAACTGGGGAAGAAGGTCTTTCCCATTTCTGCTCAAAAGTTTACAATCTTTTTCATCCCACAAGAGGATCCCTCTGAATCCGTCATACTTGATTTCATGTCTCCACTCCCCTTTGCCTGGAGGCTCGCTTGACAGCACAGGGAGCATGGGGTTGATGATATTGTTTAATTCCATTCCTGCGTTCCTCCATTCTTTTATCGTTTAGAATATCCATAACCTTCGTTTTTACCATATCTTAACCTGCATGTATTCAAGGTGGTGCTGTAAAAGCTAATAAAAAAAGCAGGTGATGTCATGCATACGATATGGAAGGGAAGCATCAGCTTCGGTTTGGTGAATATTCCTATAAAATTGCACGCAGCAACAGAGGATAAGGATGTGAAGTTCAGGTCTTTGCACAAGGAATGCCACAATCCCATCAAATATGAGAAGAAATGTCCGGTTTGTGATGAGGAGGTGGAGGCAAAAGATATCGTGAAAGGGTTTGAAATTACAAAGGGCAAATTTGTCATCATGGAAGACGATGAGCTGAAGGAACTGAGCCAGGCAAATGAAGAAAAAGCGGTAGAAATCATCGATTTTATCAAACTGGAAGAAATTGATCCCATTTATTTCAACCGAAGCTACTACATGTCTCCGGATGGGGGCGGCTCGAAAGCCTACGGTCTTCTGCGGAAAGCTTTGACCGAGTCAGAGAAGGCAGGGCTTGCCAAAATCGTCATGAGGTCTAAAGAACAGCTGGCGGTTGTCCGGGTATTTGATCATACGCTGCTGATGGAAACCATCCATTTTCCTGATGAAGTGAGGAAGGCAGGGGATGTACCAAATGTACCTGCCGGGGAAGAAGTGTCCAAAAAAGAAATCGATACGGCCATTTTGCTTATTGATCAGCTTACAACGACATTCGAACCTGAAAGATATAAGGATGAATACAGAACCCAGCTGCTTGAACTGATTGAAGCGAAAAGAAGTGGCAAGGCACTTGTCACCGTCAAAGAAAAGGCTCCAGCCGCGAACGTAACCGATTTGATGGCAGCCCTGCAGGCATCCATAGACAGGACCAAACCGGCAGCAGAGAAAAAACCAAGAAAAAGAAAGGCTGCAACGAAAGAAACAAAAGCAAAATAATGCGGAATTTGTAAAGGAGGAGGGAAACGAAGGTGAAAGGATTCAACAAAACACAGTCAGGCAGCATCACTTTGATCCTTTTTTGTTTAATCCTTTTTTTCCTCCTGGCCGCCAATATACACAGCGGTTGGCTTTCTGCCAAGGATGATGCTTTCATTTCTGTTATACAGCGATTTGAGTCCGCTCCGCTGACCAGGCTGATGCTGATCCTGTCATTTTTGGGTTCTACGGCATCCATTTCATTATTGACCGCCTCCATTTCGTTTTTTCTCTTTTTCTTTCGGAGCAGGCGGCTGGGGCTTTATATGATTTTGACGGTTGCTTTTGGTGCAGGTCTCCTCAATCGCCTACTGAAGCTGGCGTTTAAAAGGGAACGGCCAAGCATGCCTCTGATCGAGGAACACGGTTACAGTTTTCCTAGCGGACACGCCATGACTGCAGCCATATTCTTTGGAGCTATTTTATTTTGTATATGGAAAATCAATAATGACAGGAAAATCCTATCTTCCTCCATCGTGATATGCCTATTGTTAACTCTAGGCATCGGCATTAGCCGTATTTATTTGGGAGTCCATTTTCCAAGTGATGTTTTAGCGGGGTATACCGCCGGCTTGGCATGGGTATATTTCTCCATCTTGCTGTTCGGGACAGTAGAAAAAATGAATGATGGGGAAGAAAACGTCCATAAATAGCGACGTTTCGACATCCAGTGGTGAAATTTGTTGATAAAAAGATGTCCGCCTATTTCTTGCTTTTTGATTTTGCCTCATGTATGATAAAGAGGAACTAAATTATAGCAATGATTTTCAAATTTAGGCGCCTTTATCAGAATCTGGAAAGAATCCTTTTTTCTCCGATGGTTAAACCCATCGATTTGAAAAGATCAATTCCCACTGGAGCGGCCCAGGAGCCGCAAGGACGGGAGAGAGGAAGGGCTTTCGTTGTTTTGAATTTCATAAGAACACCAAGTTATGTTTATCCTGTCGTTACCGCGCAACATCCGGCTGCAGCATTTAATATTATGAATACGTTATGGAGTTAAAAATTCGCATGTTATAATGAATATCTACTCCAGAAAGTGGGTATTGATTATAATATGTGAATTTTTATTTACACCGTAAATATGAGTAACATATTAAAAAATTTTTGGAGGTTTTTACCCATGGCAACAGGAACAGTAAAATGGTTTAACAGTGAAAAAGGATTCGGCTTCATCGAAGTTGAAGGCGGAAACGACGTATTCGTTCACTTCAGCGCTATTCAAGGAGAAGGCTACAAAACTCTTGACGAAGGCCAGCAAGTTGAATTTGAAATCGTTGAAGGACAACGTGGACCACAAGCAGAAAACGTTGTTAAACTATAATCGGTTCAAATGAAAAACTGCCCCCCGCGGCAGTTTTTTTCTTTGGAAAAAAGGTGCTGTCCATTAAGCCCTAAAATAAACTGGTGCAGGAAGACCATTTCGGATTGCACATAAAAATCGTCCTTTCTATAATGGGGTGTGGTGACTCCATTTTATCAGATTGGACGATTTTTTTATGTCCTTTTTGGCTGGCGCAAGTGTCTGGATTGGAGCGCTGGGCAGCGACTCCTCGAAAATGCTTTGCATTTCCTTCGTCCGATGCATGTTCAAGGAAGCTTACCCAATGTCCTGCGGGAACAGCACGAGCTGAAGACCCTGGACTGAACGAAGCGAGGGAAGCGGCTGAAGCCGTGCCCGCGGAAAGTGTCCGCACGGAGCGGGAATCCATTGGCCATTCCTTGTTAATGTAAGACGAAAATAAAAAGGCCTGAACCAGAAAGTCAATTTTCATCGACTTTCTGGACAGCCCCTCTCTTTTTAGCCTATAGCAGATCAAATCCATTCAAGTCACTTGTCTTAGTGTATTGGCGAGACTTTTGTTCAAAAAAATCGGTTTTTGTATCATCGAAATTATCTACATAGGCACGGATCCACTTCATTGGGTTTTCTGTATAATCCTCATATAAATCACTGAGGCCCAGCAGCCGAAGCATTTTATTGGCTCTATATTTGATATAGCCTTCCATTTCAACGAGATCGATGCCATCCACTCCCTCAAGCACATACCGGCTCCATATGGTTTCCTGCTCCACCGAATGGCGGAACTGGTCATACACCCAATCTGTCAGATCTGATGTATTCAGCTCATCGTGCTCGGCAAGCGTCGCCCTGAATAAATCACTGATGAAGCGTCCATGCTGTAGTTCATCCCGGTTGATATAGGATATCATGGTTGATGTTCCAACCATCTTCTGGTTTCTTGCGAGATTATAAAAGAAGGCAAACCCCGAATAGAAAAAGAGACCTTCCAACAGTGCCGTATAGACCATTGTCTTCAACACATTCAGCACAGTGGGATTTTCTGCGAATTCATTATATACTTCCATGATCCGCTGATTTCTCTTCAACAGCACTTCATCGTTTCTGCCGGTCTCAAACGATGCGTTCTGCTTGTCCAGCGTCGTGACGGAGGACAGAACGTAGGCGTAGCTATGGTTATGTTCGCTTTCCTGGTCCGCAATGGTTGCCATGATGGACTTTACAGATGGATCTGTAGAATAATGGGCAATCCTGGCCGCCATGTCTGTCTGGGGACCATCCAATGTGGCGAGGAGCCCAATGATTTTCAAAAAGGCGTCCTGTTCTTCCTCCGATAGGGAGGCAAATTGTTTAATGTCATGTGTCATGTCCACTTCACTCGCCCGCCAAAAAAGTGCGCGAATTTGTTCCCGATGTTTATAAAAATGCGGGTAGGCCAAATCATTCCAATTTAAAATGCCGCTTGCCTTCCCTCCAAAAAGAGCAGTTGATTTATTTGGGTTTGCCGGTTCCAATACTTTCACTTTTTGCAATGTTCCCTGCATCGTCTGATGACTCCTTCCGTCCATTCCTGGACTTTTTTTTCTTGTGTCCCTCTGGGGCTTTGCTCAATTTTCAGCGGTTCTGACGGCGATTCATAAAAGGCGGCCAACTTGACGGCTGCGTTGCAAAACAGGTCATCCCCGCCAAACTGGGTGTCGCCTGTGCCAAAGACAAACACATGGGGCGGTTTATATCCAATGTCATAAACAAACTCTTTCACTTCAACGGGTACAGATCCTTTTCCCCATGTAAAGGTGCCGACCAGCATGGCGTCAAAGGCGGAAGGATCCGGAGGAGCGTCCGCACCAATCCGAAACGAGACGGTCTCGATACATTCTGACTCCAGTTTGTTCCTGATCAGCTCAGCCGTTTCCTGGGTATTTCCGCTGTAGCTGGCAAAGCAGATCAGGATTCGCACCAGACGCAGTCCTCGATATCTGATGCCGTGGAGCGGACATAGTATGTTGTTTTCAATCCGGAATCCCAAGCCTGCAAATGCAGATCAAGAAGAACCTGGGCTTTAATATGGTTAGGAACGTAGAAGTTAAATGATATGGATTGATCAATATGCTTCTGCCTAGCCGCATTCTGATTCAATGACCATCTTTGGTCTACAATGTAAGCTGAGCGCCTGTACACATCATAAGTGCGGTGGTCAAGATCAGGAGCAGCTACAGGCAGTTTATAGTCTTTCTTTTCTTCGTAGTAAAATGGCTTGAAAATGGGGTCAATACTTGCTGTAGAGCCGGCAATGACGGATGTGCTTGAGTTTGGTGCCACTGCCATCAGGTAGCCGTTCCTCATACCTGCCGAAGCATCGTTCGCAATCACATTCCATTCAACCGCTCTTGGGCCGTCCAAATATCCCCGCTGCCTGAAGTATTCGCCAGTTTGCCATTCGCTTTCACGAAAAGCAGGATATGCGCCTTTTTCTTTGGCGAGCTCGATGCTCGCTTTTATGGTAAGCATGGCAATTTCTTCATATAACTCGTCCGCAAACGATACTGCTTCTTGCGTTTCCCATTTAATGCCCTTAAGGGCGAGCAAGTGATGCCATCCGAAGGTGCCCAACCCAATGGCCCTGTATTTTTTATTTGTAATGGTTGCCTGTTTGACGTCAATGGTGTTCAAATCGATGACATTGTCGAGCATGCGGACCTGAATCGGAATCAATCTTTCCAGCACTTGTTCGGGAACAGCCTTGCCCAGGTTGATG
>DATBUB010000307.1:0-3419 GCA_036516555.1 Bacillaceae bacterium | reverse complement strand
TTGAAAAACGGAGTCCATCCATACCCCTCCCCGTCACTTGATTAGTCGCAATAACCCGGTGAAAAGTTACATCGGCAAGAAAAAAAGGCTATTCCTCTTTTTGTAAGACAATTCTCCCATAAAAAAACGGATAGAACAACCTAAATTTGGTTATTCCACCCGCAAGCTGCAACACATTCACGTTTCTCATGAAACAAGATTTTCTTTAGTTTTTCAACAAATTACCTATCAATTAGGCAAAAAAAACGTAAAGGTCGTGCCCTGTCCGTATTTGCTTTTCACCGATATTGTCCCATTGTGTGCATCTATGATGTTTTTTGCAATCGCGAGGCCGAGACCCGTTCCGGCTTTTCCTCTTGTGCGTGCTTTATCCGCTTTATAGAAGCGTTCAAACACGAAAGGCAAATCTTCCTCAGGTATTCCGGAACCATTATCGTGAACAGAGACAGACAGGCCATTTTCCTGAACCTCCACGGTCACGCTGACCTTTCCGTCTTCATCGGTATGCCGGATCGCATTGTCAATCAAATTGGTCAGAACCTGTTCGATACGGTCAGGGTCCATGGCAAAGGATCGGCCCGGCAGTTTGTTATCATATTGAAGGGAAACACTGTTTTCGCGCGCCAGTCCCTGAAATTTTTGAATGATTCTGCCCATATAGGCATCCAGATCAACCTTTTCAAAATTAAGGGTGATATGCCCTGCTTCCATCCTGGCAAGATCCAGCAGTTCATTTACCAGCCTGCCTATCCTCAGGGATTCATCATAGATGATCTTGGCCAGTTCTTTTTTCTCTTCTTCAGATCCGGCAATGTCATCTATAATGGCTTCACTATACCCCTGCAGCATGGCAATCGGCGTCCTGAGTTCATGCGATACATTGGCGATGAAGTCGATCCTCAGTTTGTCGAGCCTTCGTTCTTCCGTCATATCCCTGATGACAGCGACTGCACCGCGGACACTTTCCTGGTTTTGCGTATACAGAGGGCTCACAATCACAACGTAATACCTTCCCTGAATTTTTATTTCGCCCGTCTGCTCTTTTTCCGTTTCAACGACACGATCAAGCAATTCCGTCAGTTCGGACGGAACCGGACTGTCCACCTTTTCACTCTCGTAGTGCCATTGCTGAAGGAACCAATCCGCCGGGGGATTGGTAATCAGTATGGAGCCATCACGGTTCAAGGTCATGACACCGTCGGCCATGCTGCTCAGGATGCTTGTCAGCTGTTCTTTTTCCTGGCTGAGGACATTCATATTGAAGGTCAGCTGCTTCCCCATTTGGTTGAAGGCTGTGGCTAGCTCACCGATTTCGTCATGGCTGAAGAAAGGTACTTTTGTATCAAATTTCCCTTTGGCCACCTGGAAGGCGGCCTCCTTCATCTTCCGGAGAGGAGCCGTAATCCGGGTGGACAAGAAAAAGGCAAAGAATGTCGTCAAAATGATGGCGATTCCCGCCGCCAAAAGGATAAGCTGTGTGGTCTGCCTTGTAGTCTCCTTTAACGCAGATAGAGACTGATAGACGAAAACAGCCCCTTCCTGGCCTTCTTCAGAATCCAATGGAACAGCAGCCACAATCAAGTTATTGTAGCGGCTTCCGGTACCCGGGATGCCTGCAAGGGAAAGTTCCTTCTTTGCCGCGGACCGATCTGAAAAAACCTTGCCAAGATCACGGTCATTCAAAAAGAGCTCCTTGGGCAGTTTCTCCCCATCCGAGCGGGTGGGAGAAAACAAAAATTCATCCTTGGAGTAAGCAATCGCCACACCTACGGGTTCTTCCACCATCTCAAATACAATTTGTTCACCCAAATCATCATGTGAATGGGCCTCTATGATGCCGGATATTTTTAGGGCGGTTTCCGACAATCCCTGCTCAATCTGGTTGACATGATAATTTTCAAAAAACTCGAGGAGAAGAATGGTCAGGATGGTCAAAACAAATGAAACAAGCAATAAAATGGTGAGCCAGAGCTTCCCTACAACGCTGCGCCAAAGTCTCATTCATGCCCCGCTTCCAATTTATAGCCTACTCCCCATACCGTGACGATCATGGCGGCCGCTTCTTCAGACACCCTGTTCAGCTTCTCCCTCAATCGTTTAACATGGGTATCCACCGTCCTCAAGTCTCCGAAAAACTCATAATGCCATACTTCTTTCAACAAATGTTCCCTGTCGAAAACTTTGTCAGGCGACTTGGCAAGGAACAGCAGCAATTCATATTCTTTTGGCGTGAGATTTACCTCCTTGCCGTCTGCCGTCACTCTGTGTGCATCATTGTCAATCGAAAGGTGGGGATAGACAATGATATCCTTGGCAGTGGTATCTGCCGGGACAAATCCGGCCTGGGCCGATCTCCTTAAAATGGCCTTTACCCGAAGAACCACTTCACGCGGGCTGAACGGCTTGACAATATAGTCGTCAGTGCCGGCCTCGAACCCCTGAACCCTGTTTGTCTCCTCACCTTTCGCCGTAAGCATGATCACCGGGGTGGATTTCTCCGCCCTCAGATCTCTGCAGACTTCAATTCCATCTTTCCCCGGCATCATTAAATCGAGCAAGATGCAATTATAATCCTTGGATAAAGCCATTTCAAGCGCCTGTTCGCCATTCTCAGCCTCATCAATGGCATAATTTTCCCTCTCAAGGTACATTCTCAATAATCTGCGGATTCTCTCTTCATCATCAACCACCAAAATTCGGACTTTCTGTTCCAAAAAAATTCCCCCTTTTCCGTAGATAAAAATAAAAACTCGCCGCTAAGAAAAAGGCCCACACTGCAAAAGTGAGGGCTATTGTTGCTTCATTAAGCATACGAATGCAGGCCAGCCAGTATCAAATTGACCGCAATGAGGTTGAACATGATAATCGCAAAACCGATGACGGCAAGCCAGGCGGATTTCTCGCCGTGCCAGCCCTTGGATAACCGGAGATGCAGGAAGGCGGCATAAAAGAGAAATGTGATGAGAGCCCAAACTTCTTTTGGGTCCCATCCCCAAAAACGTGTCCAGGCTATCTGTGCCCAAATCATGGCAAATATCAGACCGCCTAGTGTAAAGACCGGAAAGCCGATCAGGACAGAACGATAGCCGATTTCATCAACCAGGTCCAGGTTCACTTTCTTTACAAGCGGCTGCAATAGCAGACTGACCCTTTTTCTGAAGATTAGACGAATCAGCCAGTATAATGCCGTACCAGCAAGGAGTGTCCAAATGACCGTATTCAGTTTCTTTGCATTGACCAAGGCTGGCATGCTAGCGAGCGGCTCGAACCTGTCAGGTGTCAGCAATTCCCCTTCATGGGGGCCAACCAAAGCCGGCATGGTGTAATGGGCGGATGTCTGATTGCCGTTCTTGTCGATCCAATTAAAATCCGCCCTGTAATCCGACAATGCGAATCCCGTTGTGACGAGGATAAAACCG
>DATBUB010000306.1:0-3123 GCA_036516555.1 Bacillaceae bacterium | reverse complement strand
CGGCAAAGTCTTCCCCTTTATCCAGTCTCGCTTTGACTTCCTTGGCGGTTTTTTCGTCATCCACCAGGATATGGCGAACTTCGATATCAGGCTGTTTATTATCATAGTACTCTTTCAATTCTTTATCCGTTACCTTAACGTCCTTGATGGCTGCTTTCTCCTGAAGAAGGCTCACTTTCAAGGATTGGCGGAAATCTTCTTCATCCTTATAGCCGTATTGTGAAAGAGCCATTTCAAATTGGGCGCCAAGCTGATCTTTCACTTCCTTGACTTTTGCGTCCAGCTCTTTATCCGTTACTTTGTATTCCTTGGAGAGGACTCTTTCAATGACAAGCTGCTGAAGCACCTGCTCGCCGTATTTATCTTTCATTGCTTCATAAAGCTCGTCCTTTGTGACATTTCCGGCTTTCGTATTGACAACAGCTTCATTGCTGCCGCCCGAACAGCCTGCAAGGCCGATGATGCCGGCTGTCAGTGAAAGGGATAATACCCATTTGTTCATAAATGACAACTCCCTAAATAAATTTCATGGCTTGTTCCAAATCTACAAAACATACTATAACACAATTTACTTCATAAAAAAAACAATTTCGGGACTTTTCCGGAAAAATGGGCGTTTTGTTCAGCCACCCCGGACTTTTGGGGCATATGCTGTAGCGAAATAGAAAAAGGAGGTAATTAATATGGGATTTGCCGATCATTCAGGGTTTGCGCTAATCGTGGTGCTATTTATTTTGCTCATCATTGTAGGGGCCGCCTATATTTGCTAAAAAATTAGGGGAACATGGGCTAATATCCTGCCGCCCGAAAAAATAATGAATATGATACTAACAGTCCAGCGGAGGAGGTGTGGCAAGTGAGCGGAGGCGCAGGTTACGGCGGAGGCTTTGCCTTGATCGTGGTGTTGTTCATTCTGTTGATTATTGTTGGTGCAGCATGGATTTGTTAATCTATGCGAGCCTGTGATATGCAAAGAAGGGAAGCGTTCATTCGGCGCTTCCTTTTTCTTTTTTGCCTGTGGCTTAACCCTTAGATAATCTGATAGTATGATAGCAAGGGGTGATGTCGTTGATAGGCGTGATTGCACCATATTCACAATTTAAAGATGAGGTAGAGAGCATATCCGGAAATCTGAATATTCCCGTTATTGTGGAAGTGGGGGCGCTGAGGGCAGGACTGGCCAAAGCGAGAGAAATGGTCAGGAAGCATGATGTCAAAGTGATCATTGCGCGCGGTCCGACAGCCAGTTTTTTAAAGGAAAAGCTTGATGTGCCGATCATCAAAATAGATGTAACGAATTTTGATGTGATCAAAACAGTGGGGCAGGCAAAAAAAATAGATAAGACGGTCGTTCTGTTCGATCATGTTGAAAACCAGGGCAGAATTGACCTTGATGCCATCAAGCAAATTTTGAATGTGGATATAATCCTCAAAGAATATAAAAACGAAAAAGAAATTACAAATCATATTAATGAAATAGCACTATTAAATGAGAGAAAGGCGATTGTCGGCACAGCTGAGTGCATGGCCAACACAGCAGGGAACAAGGGCATGCAGCCTTTTATTGTGTTTTCCCAGTCGGATTCCATAAAAGAAGCGTTATGGCGGGCTCAGGAGGCTCTGGAGCATTTTGAAAAAGAGGAGATGAAACAGCGGCATCTTGAATCCATCATTTCATATGCGTTTGACGGCGTCATATCAACGGACAGGGAAGGGAATATTACGGTGTGCAACGATGTGGCCGCGGAATATCTTGATATACAATCCAAGGAATTAATAGGGCGCAATATTTTGAACATCCAAATGCCATTGTTTAAAAAGCTGGCGGGCGATCACCAGAATGCCACAAAAAGGATCATCAGCCATGGGAACCAGAAATTTGTCCTGAACCGGGTTGGATTGGGCGGAAGCGGGATGGTCATAACGTTCCAGGAAGCGGAAGCCATCCTGCAAATGGACTCAAAGATAAGGAGCGAGCTGTATCACAGGCGTTTTTATGCCAAATATACATTCGAGGATATCGAATACAAGAGCGAAATCATGAAGCAGACCCTTTCGCTGGCAAAGGCGTACGCAAAATCAGACAGCAATATATTGATATATGGGGAAAGCGGGACGGGGAAGGAGCTGGTGGCACAAAGCATCCACAACGGAAGCGCAAGAAGGAGCGGGCCGTTCATTGCGGTCAACTGTGCCGCATTGCCTGAGAATCTGCTTGAAAGTGAGCTGTTCGGATACGAAGACGGAGCGTTTACCGGTGCCCGAAAAGGCGGGAAGCCGGGCCTGTTTGAAATGGCCCATGGAGGAACCATTTTTCTTGATGAAATCGGCGAAATCACCCCGGCCCTCCAAGCCCGCCTTTTGAGGGTGCTGCAGGAGAAGGAAGTCCGCCGGATTGGAGGAGAGCGAATCATACCCGTCGATATACGGATTGTTTCCGCTACAAACAAAAACCTCCTTCTATCCATTCAAATGGACGAGTTCCGGAGCGATTTATATTATCGCCTGAATATCCTGCACATCCATCTGCCCCCATTGCGTGACCGGAAGGAAGATATCGGCTTGCTCATTGACCGGCTTTTATTCAAGCATGGAGGAGAGCCTGAACTGATCTCTCCAGCCATCCGCCATATTCTAAAGACGTATCACTGGCCGGGTAATATCCGTGAACTGGAGAACGTCATTGAGCGTGCAGTCGCAGTGGGCCCGCACTTTCATGCACAGTTGGATGACATCTTGCAGCAGCAGCCTGGCGATTTGAATGAAGAAACTGAGGATGAGGGAGAGGACCATCAGTATGTGAAGGTTCGAATCGGCAGCCTTGAGGAAATGCAGGGCCAGATTATCGAGGAGCTTACAATAAGGTTTGATGGCAATAAAGCATTGCTTGCAGAGAAGCTCGGCATAAGCAGAACCACCCTATGGAAAAAAATGAAGAAGGGCGACATTGTAACTGTTTAAAAAAAGAACGTAATTTGTTCAGTAAATGAACATAAACGTTAAAAAAATAAACAAAAAACAGACGTATTAGCTATGAGTTAAAAAAATGATTGGTTAAAGCAGTCTTTTAGACTGTTTTTCCATTATTCATTTTGACGTTGAAAGCGGTTACTGTCGGTTTTT
>DATBUB010000305.1:0-24114 GCA_036516555.1 Bacillaceae bacterium | reverse complement strand
TGATAATCGCACAGCGGGGTGGAGAGTCCGCACATAAAGCCTGATTAACAACGTAAACCGTGACCCAGAACTGAACAAGCAGCGTCTCACGCAGAGGCGCTGCTTATTCTCATCTGCGAACATATAAGGCATTTTCTGCTGCATGACGCACCCCAGCGGCAGCCGAAAAGGGATTTTCAGCACCGGCAATTGCTGAAATGACCGATGCCCCGCTCGCGCCCGCCAGGATTGCCGGCTCTAAATTAGCTGCAGTCAAACCTCCAATGGCCACAATCGGCAATTCGGGGAACGCCCTGTGGACGGTACGAATGGCTTCCGTACCTGCGGGCTTACGGGCGTCCTCCTTTGAAACCGTTTGATAGACGGGTCCCATGCCCACATAGTCCGCACTTGCCTCCATGGCAATCTGAGCCTCTTCCAGTGAAGCGACGGAAACACCAAGTATTTTATCCTGCCCTACCAGCGGGCGGACCAGGTCGGCCGCTGCGTCAGTCTGCCCGACATGAATGCCGTCCGCCCCTATTTCTAATGCCAATTCCACGTCATCATTGATGATGAATGGGACATCAAACTCTTTGCATAAAGAAAAGCAATTCTTGGCAAAAGCTTTTTTCTCTGACCCGGAAAGGGCTCCGTTTCCTTTTTCCCGAAGCTGAAAACAAGTGATGCCGCCTTTAAGCGCAGCCTCCAATATGGCAAGAGGATCGCGCATGCCCGCGTTGGTTGTTCCCATGATGAAATAGCAGCGAAGGAGGTCCGTAATTTTTTTAGTATGAGTAGTGGACTGCAACCACGTTCACCTCCTGATCCATGCCGCCTTCATCTTTAAGTTCGCTGAAGGCCCAATGGTTTGTTGGCCCGTGGCCGTTTCCGATGCCAAGGCCATTGGAAATGGCCGCATGAATGAATTTTTTGGCTTCAACCACGGCGTCTGGCAGTGCCTTTCCTTTAGCCAGTCCTGCCGTCAGGGCAGCGGCAAATGTGCAGCCTGTTCCGTGTGTATCTTTTGTATCTATCCTTTTTGCGCTCATGATGAATGATTTTCCCGTCTGATCCATATAGAGATCATCCGCTTTGCTTTCACCCTCCCGATGTCCGCCTTTCATGACAACGGCATGGACCCCCAAGGCTAACATTTTCTCCGCTGCCCGAACGCAATCCGCCTCCGATACGATACTCATTCCGGCCAGCACCTCCGCTTCCGGAATATTTGGCGTCACCACCAAGGCATGGGGGATGAGGAGTTCCTTTAAGGCTGCAGCCGCTTCGCTCCTAAGGAGGGGGGCACCGCCTTTGGCAATCATCACAGGATCCACGACAAGATTTTTCCAGCCAAAATGTGTGACACTCAAAGCGGTTTCCTCTATGATGTCAGCGTCAAACAGCATACCGGTTTTCAAAGCGGATATGAGGAAATCGGCCCCGACAGATTCCAGCTGCGTTTTGACGGCTTCCCGTTCCATGGGATAAACCCCCTGGACACCCATCGTATTCTGGGCGGTAACAGCCGTCAGCACCGATGTGCCGAAAACACCAAGCTCCTGGAAGGTTTTGAGATCCGCCTGAATGCCGGCACCGCCGCCGCTATCCGATCCTGCGATGGTAAGCGCAATAGGTACGGTCACTATGAAAGCACCTCCTCATAGATTTTTGCCCGCAACAGGGCTTCGTCCACTGTAATATGATGCAGCGCATTTAACAAGTTCACTGTAAAGTCCCCTGGACCTTCAGACGCCGCCCCGGCCAATTCTCCTGCTGCCCCGTAAATGGACAGAGAGGTAATGGCAGCGACGAAGGAGTCTCCATTTGCCACTCCAAGAAAGGCACCGGCTACACCGCTCAGCAGGCAGCCGGATCCGGTGACGGACGGCATGAACGGATGTCCATTTTGGATTGCCACAACCGTTTTTCCATCTGAAACATAATCTTTTTCACCCGTGACAGCTACAATGGAACCGTATTTTTTTGCTGTTTTTTTTGCCGTTTCCCCGATATTCATATCGCCTTCTCCGGCATCGACTCCCCGTGCTCTCCATTCAGCCCCCGCAATTGCCGCCAGTTCCCCGGCGTTGCATCGGATCAGGGTGATATCCAATTCATTGAGAAGTTGTTTGACCACTGACTTTCTAAAAGCGGTGGCTCCTGCCCCGACCGGGTCCAGGACGACGGGAATCCCCGCCTGATTGGCCGACTTCCCGGCAGCCAGCATGGATTCAACGGTGCTTGCATGCAGCGTCCCGATATTCAGGACGAGCGAGGAGGAAGCGGCAGCCATTTCCGGCGTTTCTTCCAACGCATCCGCCATGAGGGGAGATGCCCCAATCGCCAGCAGTCCGTTTGCCTGGAAATTGGCCACCACCATATTGGTGATGCAATGGACCAGGGGCTTCTCTTCACGAAGCTTTTTTAAAAGTCCCGATTTCAGCATGTTACACACGCTCCTCCTCCAGGGAATAATTGACGATGCTCCATTCCTGCTTGTGCCACGCCATATCCCAGAAGTGCCATTCGTAATAGCTGCTCTTCCAGAAATGTTCCTTCAATTCTGCCCGTCTTTCAGGGGAGAGCGGCTCTGCGAGTTCATTCAAGCGATTGATTTGTTCTTTGACTTTTTCGGCAAACCACTCCGAACCGTATGTCTGTATCCAGCGGTCATAAATCGGATGATCGGGTTTCGCATCCTTAAGGCGCTCTCCGATTTCAAAGTACAGCCAATAGCAGGGGAGAAGACCCGCAAGCAAATCCGCCAAATCACCCGTAAAGGCGCAGCGGTACATATGCGAAACGTACGCATAGGCATTCGGGGACGGCTTGAACTCAGTCAGCTCCTGTTCGGTGATGCCCAGCATGTTCATGAAGGATTCATGCAGGCTGTGCTCTGCCTCACATGTAGCGACTGCGTGTTCGGCAAAGCTTTTGGTCACCTCCATAGTTGGGGATTTCATGGCTCCAAGCGCCTGGATTTTGGAAAAATGGGACAGGTAATAAGAATCCTGCTTTACATAGAAGCGAAACGTATCCAGCGGCAGTGTGCCGTCCGCAATCCCTTTTACAAACGGGTGGTCAAAGCTTCCTTGCCACAATTCGTCGCACTCTTTCCGTACTTCCTCGCAAAATGTCATGCTCTCCATCTCCTTTTCATGTTATAAAACAAAAAAGCGCTGCTCCCCCTGATATCGAAGGGAAGCAGCGCTGTAACTTCTTGCAGCATAAAAAGAATACGGCTTCCACTTCCCTCCGCTGGTATAATCCAGATCAGGTTCCAAGGGTCCGCGTATGATGTACGCGTCTCAGCCTTCCAAAAAGGCTCCCCCAGTGGCAAAAAATCTATGAAATTGTCTTCCTCAGTATAGCATGGCATTAAATAATGGCAACCCTGTCTTTTCTCCTAAAGAAGTCATTCAGCAAGCTTCATGGACATCTGAGCTTTTCCGCCGCTGACTTCCACTTCAGCCCATGCGCCGTTCACCAGAATGACCTGGGGAGGAACATGCCCGATATCAGCATCATACACAATGGGCAGTCCTGTCTTTGCCGACAATCTTTTCATGGCTTCCTCACTTGTGAACCCTTCCACCTCTTGGCCTGCCGCAGTGCGTCCAAAGATGATTCCGCCGCTTTGCTCAAACCATCCCGCATAGTGCATTTGGAGTAAAGCGCGATAAAAGTCTGTCGAAGTCATTTCGCAGTTCTCAAAATACCAAAGAATGTTTTCTTTCCCGTTCAAGTACTTCTCTCTGAACCCTTGTACATCGCCGTAAGGGGTTCCGACAAGGGGTTGAATCGTATCGATGCAGCCCCCCAAAAGGCGGCCGGCAAGCTTTGCGGGCTTTCCATCTATGGTTTTCCATTCCGTTGGAGAGTCGAGATTATACACATAGGGGTCGGGGATGCGGTCGTGATTCCATTCGGACTGGTATTTTTCCGAAGAGAACTGGATAATGGTGTCTCCTGCTGTGCCTGTAAGTACATCCATGAACTTGCTGGTCACGGAATCCCATTTATCACTACGCAGATCGACCAGATTTGTGCCATGTGCAGTCGCAATGCCTGTCTTGATGGTAATCGAGAATAATAGAGTACTGGTGTCAGAGTAGCCAAGAATCCACTTTGGCTGCAGCTTATCCCAATCAATCAGGGGCAGGATTTCCATAAGGATCTCTCCTCCCCACGGGGGAATGATGGCTGAAACATCCGGGTTCTGAAGCATGGAGGTTAATTCTGAGGCTCTCTTTTCAGCAGGTGCGGAAGCTGCTTCAGATTGGGTCCATGCCGTTTCACCGACAAGCATGGAAAAATCGCGTCTTTCAAATTGTTGTATCGCTTCTTTCAGGATTGGATGAAGCTCTTCTTCGACTCCTGAAGATGGGGCCGTCACTCCGATTGTTCCGCCTTTTTTCAATGGCTTTGGGTATTGGATCATTTTTTCTCCCTCCTTTCGGTTGAAACCATTTTAGGCCACAATCGTAGAAAAAGGAAGAAATATTTGGAAAGGGGTGAATGGTATGGTCGATGCAGGATTTCCCTATGGGGGTTTTGGAACGTTTGAGGTTTTGTTCTTTTCCGTATTTGGTCTTATCGTGCTAGTAATTATCATATCGATTGGAAAAAGCGTCGCCCAGGGAGTTAACAATCACAATTCTCCCCGGCTGACGGTGCCGGCATCCGTGGCTGCAAAACGAACTGCAGTCCGCGGAGGAGGAGAGACAATGGCAAGAACGGTCTACTACGCTACTTTTGAAGTCGAAAGCGGAGACCGGATGGAGCTGTCGCTGTCCGGTAAAGAATATGGCCTTTTGGCTGAAGGGGATAAGGGCCATCTCACCTTCCAGGGCACCAGATTCGTGTCGTATGAGAGGGAGCAGGAGCATAGGCAAGAGTAGAATTATCCTAAAAAGATCAGGATGATCTCTGTACACAGGGATCATTCTTTTTTTCTGCTTTGAACGGCACTTGCACAGCCAGGCGAATTTCGCAAATGTTAAATTATCGTCTATCATGTGTAGATTTTATTTTTTCTTTACGTTCTGTGACGGAGAGTATTAACCTGACATCTGAGAGATAGAGGAGGACCGATTTGCGGGTAAAGTGGGCTTGTTTTTTTCCTGGCTTTTTGGTGATGATGAATGTATAGGATTCATTTTAATCCCAATCTTTTAGCAAAAAAAGAAAAGAAATGGCTTTACATACGATTGGGGGGTATGGTACATTAACATTAAGGAGGGAAACAATATGTCAACTGAATCCGTGTTTCCTGAAGAAAACTGCTGCGAAACCCATTCCGACCGGAAGAGCCATCACTCCGAAATAGTAAAGAAGAATCTTGTCACACGGCTAAACCGGATTGAAGGGCAGATCCGCGGTCTCAAGGGATTGATTGAAAGAGATACGTATTGCGATGATGTCATCACGCAAATATCCGCTACCCAGTCTGCACTGAACAGTGTAGCCAAAATCCTTTTGGAAGGCCATTTGAAAAACTGTGTGGTCGAAAGGGTGCAGGAAGGCGACATGGAAGTCATCGATGAAGTACTGGTCACCATTCAAAAACTGATGAAGAAATAGGAGCTGATTTTCATGGAAAAAGTGACATTGAACGTAGAAGGCATGTCTTGCGGACATTGCGTCAAAGCAGTAGAAGGCAGCGTCGGCAAACTTCAAGGAGTATCCAATGTAAAAGTTCATCTTGAGAACGGAACAGTGGTTGTTGAATACAATGCCAACGAAGTGAAGCTTGAAACAATCAAAGAGACGATTGACGATCAAGGATACGATGTGAAGTAATCCACCCAGAAACGTGCTGAACAAGCACGATTTCTTTTCAAAAATATATACCCCATATAGGTATAAGGAGTTTTTGCTATGAGTGAGAAAAAAGTGTTGGAAGCCCAATTTCAGATAACCGGCATGACGTGTGCTGCCTGCTCCACCCGCATCGAAAAAGGCTTGAAGAAAATGGACGGGGTGGACGGTGCCAACGTCAATCTGGCTCTTGAAAAGGCCACAGTACAATTTGATTCGGCTGAAACCAGCCCTGAAGCCATCCAGCAAAAAATTAAGGATCTCGGGTATGATGTGGTGACAGAAAAAACAGAGCTCGCTGTAACCGGGATGACCTGTGCGGCCTGCTCCACCCGTATTGAAAAGGGCCTCAATAAAATGGAGGGCGTCGTCAAGGCATCGGTCAACCTGGCTCTTGAAAAAGCAACGGTGGAATATAATCCATCAGCCGTCTCCGCAAAAGACCTTGTTCAAAAAGTGGAGGCGCTAGGCTATGGTGCCGTTGTTAAAGATGACGAAAATACAGCAGAAACGGCAGATCACCGCCAGAGGGAAATCAAACATCAGCAGGAAAAATTTATTTTTTCTCTGATTCTGTCCCTTCCGCTTCTTTGGACGATGGTGGGGCATTTCCGTTTTACCTCCTTCTTGTACGTGCCGGGTGCATTGATGGATCCGTGGGTGCAAATGGCGCTGGCAACCCCTGTTCAGTTCTATGTCGGCAAGCAGTTTTACGTTGGCGCCTACAAAGCCCTTCGCAATAAAAGTGCCAACATGGATGTCCTGGTGGCGCTTGGCACATCGGCCGCCTACTTCTACAGCGTCTACTCGGCCATCCGGTCCATCGGAACAGGACATGCACCGGATTTGTATTTTGAAACGAGTGCCGTACTGATCACCCTCATCATTCTTGGGAAGCTGTTTGAAGCCAAGGCGAAAGGCCGCTCTTCGGAAGCCATCAAAAAGCTGATGGGTCTCCAGGCGAAGACAGCGACAGTCCAGCGAGGGGAAAAGACGGAAAACATTCCGATTGAAGAAGTGATTGTGGGAGATATCCTTCTTGTGAAACCGGGTGAAAAAGTTCCGGTGGACGGTGTCATTTTGGAAGGCGAGTCTGCTTTTGATGAGTCGATGATTTCAGGAGAGAGCGTTCCGGTGGATAAATCGGCGGGCGATCCTGTCATCGGGGCAGCCATCAACAAGAATGGATTCATCAAGATGAGGGCAGCCAAAGTCGGCAAAGATACAGCATTGGCGCAAATTATCAAAGTGGTGGAAGAGGCTCAGGGATCTAAGGCGCCGATCCAGAGGATGGCGGATGTCATTTCTGGAATTTTTGTTCCGATTGTTGTAGCTATCGCGGTACTAACCTTCTTCGTCTGGTATATATGGGTATCACCCGGCGATTTTCCGGAAGCACTGGAAAAACTCATTGCCGTACTCGTGATCGCCTGTCCATGTGCGCTGGGGCTTGCGACACCGACGTCCATCATGGCAGGATCGGGGCGTGCAGCTGAATATGGCATCTTGTTTAAAGGCGGCGAGCATTTGGAAACCGCCCACCAGATTGACACAGTCATCCTTGATAAAACAGGTACTGTAACAAATGGGGAGCCTGTCTTGACGGACATCGTTCCTGCCATGCACGAAAATGAATTTCTGGCTCTGGTTGGCTCAGCGGAGAAACAGTCGGAACATCCCCTGGCTCAGGCCATTGTGGAAGGAATCGTGGAAAAGAACATTGTACTGAGGGAGCCATCCAGTTTCGAGGCGCTCCCCGGGTATGGAATTAAGGCGATTATCAGCGGCAGGAATGTCTTGATAGGCACACGCCGTCTTATGGAACAGCATCAGGTGGAAACAGGGCATGTCATGGATGACATGGCCGCCTTTGAAAGCCAGGGAAAAACCGCCATGCTTGCCGCTATAGATGGAAAATATGCCGGTATGATTGCGGTTGCGGACACCATTAAGGAAACTTCGGCACATGCGGTAAAGAGGCTGAAAGAGATGGGGCTCGACGTCATCATGATGACAGGGGACAATCGGGAAACCGCTTTGGCCATCGCCAGACAAGCCGGAATCGACCATGTCATTGCGGAGGTGCTTCCGGAAGGAAAAGCGGAGGAAGTGAAAAAACTTCAGGATCAGGGCAAAAAGGTGGCCATGGTCGGTGACGGAATCAATGATGCCCCGGCACTCGCCATTGCGGATATTGGCATGGCGATCGGCACAGGTACAGATGTGGCCATGGAAGCGGCGGATATCACCCTGATCCGGGGTGATTTGAACAGCATAGCAGACGCCATTTTCATGAGCAAAAAAACAATCAGCAATATCAAGCAGAACCTGTTTTGGGCCTTTGCCTACAACACTCTGGGCATACCTGTGGCTGCACTTGGGTTTCTTGCACCTTGGCTGGCGGGAGCGGCCATGGCATTCAGCTCGGTATCGGTGGTTTTAAACGCACTGCGCCTTCAGCGGATAAAGCTGTAATGTGAGGGGCCTGATCCCCTGTCTGATCCAAAGGGAGAAGACGGGGGGCAGACCCCAAAATAATGCTCAAAAGTATATTGAGATTTAAATAAATTTATATGATAATCAAGAAAATCCATGTTTTTACTCAAAGGGGGAGTTCTATTGAAACTTCGGGTTTCCGCTGTACAGTACCACCTTCACAATATTAAATCTTTCGAAGATTTTGCGCATCAATGCGAACATTACATCAAAAACGCCCAGGAGTACGGGGCGGAGTTTGTGTTGTTTCCGGAATTTTTTACGACACAGCTTCTGTCCATCGGCAGTGAACAGGGCACACGCCTCACCGTTAATGAGCTCCCGGGGTTTACAGAACAATATATCCATCTCTTTACCGGTTTCGCCAAACAAACCAATATGCACATTATCGGAGGCACCCATATCGTCAACCGCAACGGCCGCCTATATAATGTAGCCCATCTGTTTTATCCGGATGGGAGAGTGGAAGAACAGGCGAAGCTGCACATCACCCCCACGGAGGTTCACGAATGGAATATGTCGGCTGGAGAAGAACTGAATGTGTTTGATACGGAAAAAGGGCGCATCGCCATTTTGACCTGCTATGACATTGAGTTTCCGGAAATTGTGCGAATGGTGAAAGCGGCAGGGGCGGATGTCATTTTTTGTCCTTCCTGCACGGATGACAGGCATGGATTCCACCGCGTCCGCTACACAAGCCATGCACGTGCCATTGAAAACCAAGTCTATGTCGTTCTGACGGGAACGGTCGGGTCCTTGTCCACGGTCGATTTTATGCGTGCCAACTTTGGCCAGGCCGCCATCATCACGCCGAATGATATTCCTTTCCCCCCGAAGGGCCTGATGGCTGAAGGGGAACTGAACAACGACATGATCATAACGGCGGATCTGGATTTGAGCCTGCTGTATGAAGTGCGGGATAGAGGTTCCGTGACAACCTGGCGTGACCGAAGGACGGATTTGTACCCCGATTGGGAAATATCAAAAGCTGAAGGGTGACAATCATGCCTTATAGCAGTAAATTTTTTGTCTTTGATCAAGGTCGTCCGGTTCCGGTTGTAGTCCGAAACTATGGGAAGGAAGACTTTCCGGAGTTGATCCGCATTCAGTCAGAGTGCTTCCCTCCCCCATTTCCTGAAGAGCTATGGTGGAATGAAGAACAATTGATGAACCATGTTACCCTGTTTCCGGAAGGGGCGCTTTGTGTGGAAGTGGATGGTGAGCTGGCAGGGTCACTGACGGGGCTTTGTGTGAGCTTCGACCCGGCTCATCCGGAACATACGTGGGAGGAAATCACTGACGGAGGCTATATCCGGAATCATGATCCGGAGGGCAATACGCTGTACATTGTAGATATCAGCGTCCGGCCAAAATACCGGAAACTCGGACTTGGGAAGCTCATGATGCAGGCCATGTATCAGGTTGTTATCGAGAACAAGCTTGACCGGCTGCTGGGCGGAGGCAGGATGCCTGGATATCAGCAGAAGGCAGACTCGATGTCAGCCGAAGAATATCTGGAAGCCGTGCTGTCCGGAAAGGTGAAAGATCAGGTCCTCACCTTTTTGCTTCGTTGCGGAAGAACCCCTCTCGCCATTGTTGAGAACTATCTGGAAGATGAAGAATCGTGCCATTACGGAGTGCTGATGGAATGGAAAAATCCCTTTAAATGACGTGGCGGAAGTCGGGTCAGCCTTTAATGCTCACAGCATTGCGGGACTGACCTTATTTTTTTGTGCATATACATGTACAAAAAAACAGCGGAGCTGATGTACATGAGAATATCCATGGAGCTATACGCTCTTTGCGGACTTGTCACTTTATCCACCCTCGGCGTCCTGTATGTTACCTATTTGCTTAGAAAAGAACTGAGCTCGATGCACGGCATGGTGTTTTCCATGGCGATTGCAATGGGAACAGGGCTATTTGCCGGAACTCTGGCAGGGATCTATTTTCAGGGCAGCCTTTTTTTATCGACTGTTGCCGGTATCGCCATTGGTGCAGGAATCGGCTTATTGATGGGAGCCCTCTTTTCCATGCTTGCCGTTCTGGAAGGCCTGTTGTCCGGAATTATGGCAGGCATGATGGGGGCGATGCTTGGCGAGATGGTCCTTCCGCAGCATTGGGACCAAACGCTGATCCTGATGTATGCGACAGCTTTGTCTGTCTGCGCCCTCATCTCCATTGAGACATATAGAATCTTAAAGAAAAAGGTGAAGTGGCTCCAGGTTTACCAGCATCCTGCTGTAATGGGGATGCTGCTGGTGTTCCTCTGCCTCTTGGCTGTCATATTGGGCCCTTTTTTTCCGGACGCCGATCTGCATCGCCATATGCCTCACCACTGATCTTTTTACGGTTCTGAATGAAGGATAGATTGGATTTCATCCGGCAGTATTTCACTTTCCCATGGACTCCATGTATATACCGTTCCATCGGTAAGTATGGAATATCTCCAGCAAACAGGATCTGAGGTGTAGAGCACGATGGCATAGGACTTGATGTTTTCGTTGGAATCATCATATGCCACGGGTTCGCCCGGCCTGCCGGAGCTTAACATCTCCAAAAGGTGCTTAAGTTCGCTTTTGTCAGTGATAGTTCGCAGCAGATCGTATTGATTGTAGGCAATTTCCTGGTAAACCTCCGCCTTTACGGCACCCTCCACTGGGAAATCAGTGAAATTCCCTGAGCCATAAGGCTCTTCCAAGGAGTAAATGGAGTATCCGTTGATAGCTTCTTTATTTTTCACTGCTATCAAGTCCTTTTTATTTTTCACTGAAAATAACTCAGTTCCCGGTTTTAGATAGGCTGAATCTCCATTTTTGGATCTGTATTCCGGATTATGGATGTTATCTGCAATCTTGAACTTTGTTTCTCCAATCTTATCGCCTAAAGGCCCGGCCAATTCCAAATGGTATGCTCTATGATACTTTTTATCATTCATCTGGAGAAAATCTACCCATTCTATCTCAACATGAGTTTGCCCGATAAACCCGCACCCGGCTAAAAGCAAGAATATAAATATCCAACAAAATTTTTTCACATTTCATCGCCCCTTTACAAAGAAGACGAAAAATGGAATGGAAAGTTGCATCCGGGTGGACAGCCATCCGGATTTTTTTCGTCTCTGCAAACCCGCATCCATACAAGGTTTAACCGAAATTACAATAAAAAATATTATATATTCTATAGAATATAGTATTGACATTAAGATTTAGAAAATTAATAATAATGACGAGATTAAAAAACTTTACATCATAGGGGGAAGAACAGTGAAACAGATTTTAATGGGAAAAGGTTCAAAGCAGATTGTAGAAGTATGCGCAAATGTACAGAAAGGTGAAAACGTTCTCATTGTAACGGAACCAAAAATGATGTCCATCGCTGAAAGTATCGGTGCAGCCGTTCAAGCGGTAGGAGCAGAGCCATCCATTGCCGTCATGGTGCCAAGAACGTCCGACAGTGCAGAGCCTCCAGCCAATATTGCTGCGGCGATGAAAGAAAGCGATGTCTTTATCAGCGCAGTATATACCTCGATCACTCATACTCAGGCAGTTGTAAACGCTGTGAAAAATGGTTCCAGAGGCATTATGCTGACCCAATTCAACGAGGACATGCTGATCGACAGCGGCGTCCATGCAGATTTCCCGAAAGCGGCAGCGCGTTGTGAAGCAGTGGCAAAAGCACTGGAAAATGCTTCACATATTCATTTGACGACAAAGCATGGCACGGATTTGACGATGTCCGCCACTGGAAGAAAGAGCAATGCAATGACTTGCATGGTCAAGAGCGGCCAATTTGCCCCGGTCCCAACCGTTGAAGCAAACGTATCTCCCTTGGAAGGAACCGCAAACGGAACGATTGTCACAAATGCGAGCATCCCGTACATTGGGATCGGCGTCTTGAAAGAAAGCGTTGTAGCGAAGGTGAAAGACGGAATGATTCACTCCATTGAAGGCGGTTACGAAGCCAAAATGCTATCTGATAATCTGGCATCCAAAAACGACCCGAATGTATACAACATTGCTGAGATCGGTGTCGGTTTGAACCCGGAGTGCAAGTTCATCGGATGCATGCTTGAGGACGAAGGCGTATATGGTTCTGTACATATCGGAATCGGTTCGAGCATTACATTGGGAGGCACCGTGAAAGCTGCTTGCCATTACGACCTGATCATGACGGATGTCACACTTGTTGCGGATGGCGTAACGATCATTAAAGACGGAGAAGTGCTGGTATAAGAATCAAATAACAAGGGGGATTTATGATGAGACATATTAAAAGCGCATTATTGCTTATATTGGCAATCATATTAATGGCGGGCTGCGGAAAATCCGGAGCTGCCGGGGAGAAAAAAGGGGCAAAAACAGAAGGCGATTATCCAAAAGAAACATTGAACGTCATCATTCCATTTGGGCCTGGCGGCGGGACAGACCTTTATATCCGAAAAATTATGGATATTGTCCAAAAAGAGAAGCTTTACAACGGAAATATTAAGATCGAAAACCGCGAAGGCGGAAGCGGGGCCATTGGCTGGGGCTTCCTTGAAACGAAAAAAGGAAACCCATACTATGTGGCTCCTACAAGCGGAAGCTTCTTCACCACTCCGCTCGTCTCGGAAACCAGCTTCAACTATGAATCATTTACACCGGTTGCCCTTATGGGTGCAGATGACTTGTTTTTATTGGTAAAAGGAGATGCCAAATACAAAAATCTGGAAGAATTCATTAAGTCAGCCAAAAGCGGAAAGCGTATGAAAATCGGCGGCGTAGGACAGGTAAGTGATGAAATGATCGTTCCTAACTTGTTTGCCAAGGAAGCAGGATTTGAGTTTGATTATGTCCCATTCCAGGGTGCAGGAGAGCTGACAAGCGCCCTGCTGTCCAACAGCCTCGACGCCATTGTCGGAAATCCGGCCCGTTCTCTCGGCCAGATAGAGGGCGGATTGATGAAACCTCTTGCATTCTCCGGACTGGAAAGGCTCCCGCAGATGGACAAGGTTCCGACATTCAAGGAGCTCGGATTTGATGTTAACCTTTCACAGCCGAGGGGAATTATCCTCGCGGGCGATGTCGACCCTGAAATTAAAGATTGGTGGGTCGACACCATGAAAAAAGTAGCCGAAACAGAAGAATGGGAAAACTACATCAAGGATAATGGAATGTCGAACTATATGTTATTCGGGGACGAGTTCGGAGAATTTCTGAAAGATACAAATGATAAGTTTGAAACATCCCTGAACGAGCTTGATGTGGAATAATCCCGGCAACAAAAGGGTGAAGCTCTGTCTTGCATAACGGCAGAGTTTCTTTCCTCCTTTAAGATTCCAAGGAAAGGAATTTGCTTATGAAAAACATGTTCTCATTGTTTCTATTCATCTTCTCCGGTTATTACCTGAGCATCGCCTTCAGCTTTCCGATGTTCTCCAAGGGCATTCCGGGCAGCGGCTTTTTTCCGCAAATCATTGGAGTTGCACTCGTGATCCTGACTGGTTTCGATTTAATCAAACACTACCGGGAAAACAAATCGGAGGCTGCTGATAGGATTGGTTTAAAGGAAATGCTTATGCAGGTAGCCATATGTACCCTGTATATTTTCCTGTTTAATATGTTGGGTGCCATCCTCTCTACCATTCTATTCACGATTGCCACATTGCTCTTATTCAATAAAGGAAAGTGGAAGCAAAATATTGTGATTGGCCTGGCCGTTCCGCTTGTCATCTTTTTCTTGTTTGAGTACTTGCTGCAGACCGGTTTGCCGAAAGGAATATTTGAAAATATCATTTAAATTCTGTCCTGACAAGGGGTGAGTCCTTTGAGTGAAATACTGTCCAATTTATCACAGGGCTTTTCAGTAGCCTTTACATTTACGAATATACTCTTGCTTCTTCTTGGTGCTTTCATCGGAATGATCGTAGGGATCATTCCCGGATTTGGCGCCTCCGCGGGGATTGCCATCCTGCTCCCGCTTACTTTATCGCTTGATCCCACCTCCGCCATCATCATGCTGGCAGGCATTTACTATGGATCGCAATACGGCGGGGCAACAACCTCCATTTTGATCAATACTCCAGGGGACTCGGCAGCTGTTGCCAGCACGTTTGACGGATACCCCTTGACCCTTAATGGGGAAGCGGGAAAGGCCTTGATCGTTCAGGCACTTGCTTCTTTCGTGGGGGGGACGATCGGTGTTATTTTGATTTTCACTCTGGCGCCGGCATTTGCGGATGTCGCCATCAAGTTTGGTCCGCCGGAATATTTTATGCTGATGGTTATGGGTCTCCTCACTTTAATCTGGATGACCGACGACAGCAAGATGAAAGGTTTCATTTCTGCCTTGATCGGTCTGGCCGTTGCAACCGTAGGAGTGGATGTTATCACGGGCTCACCGAGATATACCTTTGGCTCTCCGCAATTGATCAACGGCATCAGCTTTATCCCGGTGACTATCGGCCTTTTTGGGATAGGTGAACTGTTGTATCGTATATATATGGGCTCCCATAAGGACAATAAGCTGGAAAATATCGATCTGTCGCTGAAGAACAAGAACAACTGGCCAAAGCTTGGGGAAATGCTTGCAGCAAAGTTCACCTTTATTCGGGGATCAATTGTAGGATTTGTCACGGGTGTCCTTCCCGGTGCGGGAGCTACCATTGCATCCTTCTTCTCGTACTCTCTTGAAAAAAAGGTATCCAAAACTCCGGAGAAGTTTGGCAAGGGGCATCTGCCGGGTTTGATTGCGCCGGAAACAGCCAATAATGCTGCCACAGCCGGAGCGATGGTTCCACTGATGACCCTTGGTATACCAGGGTCAGCCTCAACGGCTATTTTATTGGGTGCTTTTCTCATGTATGGTCTGCAGCCGGGGCCGTTATTGATGATCAATAACCCCGAGTTCTCCTGGGGTATCATTTCGAGTATGTATTTGGGGAATGTCATCCTGTTGATCATCAATATCGTGGCCATTCCGCTGTTCCTGATGATTGTTAAATTGCCCTATCGTTTCATGATTCCTGTTATCATTACATTGTGTCTTATTGGAACATACAGCTTAAATAATAGCTTGATTGAAACGTGGATTCTGCTTATATTTGGAGTAATAGGATTCTTTATGAAATTATACGGATATTCCCCAGCCGCTCTGGTTTTAGCTCTTGTCCTTGGACCATTGGCGGAAAATACATTAAGGCAGTCCTTGATCATGTCAGATCAAGGTGTGGGAATCTTCTTGACTCGTCCGGTCTCACTCTTGTTCTTCGTATTAATATTGGTTGTCGTTCTATTCCCTTATGTAAAAAAATTAGTCATTAAACGGTAAGACAAAAGGCGGTGGCAAATTGAGCATATCGAATATTAAGACGGTAAAAAGACAGCCATTGAATGTCATGGTTTACGAGAATATCAAATCTGCCATCGTAAGCGGGGAGATCGAGGCAGGCACCAGATTGACGGAAACAAAAGTAAGTGAACAGCTGAACGTCAGTACCACTCCAGTAAGGGAAGCCTTCAGGCGTCTGTCCTCCGAAGGTCTTGTGAAAATCATTCCTTGGCGGGGAGCCATTGTCCAAGAGTTCTCATCTAAGGAAATCCTTGAAGTGTACCAATGCAGGGAAGCGCTTGAGGTCATGGCCATAAGCCTTGCAGCGGACCATATAGATGAAGAAGGTGTCTTAAAGCTGTATGAACTGCTGAAGGAATCCGAACAGGCGAGCCATTCCCGTTTTTTCGAGATCAACACCGAAATGCACGATGAGATCATTACGTATTCAAGAAACGAAACTCTCGCCAACCTTATCAGCCAGATTAAGGATGTCGTCCTTCATAACCGGAACATTTCCTCATACAGTGAGGAAAGGAAAAAAGAAATTTTCTTTGAGCATAGCGAGATTGTCCAGGCTCTTGAAAAACGGGATAAAGAGTTTGCAAAAGCAGCAATGAAAAAGCATATTGAAAATGGATATTTATATATCAGCAACCGTCTGAAAAAGGAAGAATCAAAATGAAACCCTTTCCGGACGGCTGATTGAGCATATAGCCCTCTTTTATGAGGGTTTTTTGCTTTAATCAAACGATTGATCAAACATTTTCCATCGTGCCATTTCTTATTAAAGCAAAATTGTATAAAATGAAGGAATCGAACAATGTGGAGGCTGATAGTAGATGCAGCGGATTATGGTGATTGGTGTTTCTGCCGGTGCCGGGAAGTCGACGCTTGCCAGAAAGCTTGGCAAAGCCCTTAAGATTGACGTGTACCATTTGGATACGCTGTTCTGGAAACCCGGATGGGTGATAGCTCCAACAGAAGAGTTCACAGCTGAGCAAGAAGAGATTGTCCGGCGGGAAAGCTGGATTATGGAGGGAAATTATTCCGGCACCTTTCATATCCGGCAGGAGAGGGCCGATACGATCATTTACCTTGAGCTTCCCCTTTATACTTGCTACTTCCGGGTTGTCAAGAGATGGCTGACTCACCTAGGGAAAACGAGACCGGATATGACAGCCGGCTGCCCTGAAAAACTGGATTGGGAGTTTATAAAATTTATAGGGACCACCTATCATCGTCGGAAGAGAAATATGAAGCAGCTGCTGAATGATCTGCAAAAACCCGATTCCGGTAAGCAAGTCATTATTTTGTCCGGCAAGCGGGAGATTGGGCGGTTTCTGGAGCAGTTGGAGCAGCATACATAAATTTATTTGGAAGTGATCATCATGAGCATCATTTATTTTTTAGTGGGGCTTGCAGCTTCGATTGTCGGTTCCGCTGCGGGGTTGGGGGGAGGCGTCATCATTAAGCCGGCGCTGGATTTCCTGGACCACTATGATGTGGCGACAATCGGCGTCCTGTCCTCCGCGACCGTGTTTTCCATGGCGTGCGTTTCATTATTAAAAGCTGCCCAAGGCGGCATCCGGGTAAAGGGGGCAACGAGCTTCACATTGGCTGCCGGTTCTGTAGCGGGCGGCATCATAGGGAAGCTTGTCTTTAATCACCTGCTCAATGCGGTTGAGCATCCGGGTTCCATCACGGTCCTGCAGGCGCGAATCCTGGTGGTGGTGATGATTCTCATCCTTCTGTTTGTAAAATATAAACACAGGATGAAAACATACTGCCTTAAAAATACAGGCGTCATATTTTTGACCGGAATTTGCCTTGGCTCCCTGTCGACTTTCCTTGGCATTGGAGGAGGGCCTTTGAATGTGGCCATTTTGGTATTGGCTTTCTCTATGGGGACAAAGGATGCCGCGATCAACTCCATCTTTATCATTTTCTTCTCGCAATTATCATCGCTTATCCTGATAGGGGTGACAACAGGCTACAGTCACTTCGATCTGTCCATGCTTTACTTTATGATTCCAGGCGGCATTATTGGAGGTTTTGTCGGAACCATCCTTGTAAAAAGACTTCATGAACGCCATATCGATGCCATCTTTGTATGTACGCTGATGCTGATCATACTCATAAATTTCTATAACATGGTCCGTTATACTTCCTGATATTTTCTTTGATTGAACTATTTTTACACTCTCATACATAGAAACAAGGCAGGTCCAGAAAATCAGTTTTCACTGACTTTTTGGACCTGCCTTTTTTTAATCGGCTCCGGCACCTCCTCCGCCATCGCCGCCCCCGCTGTCTCCGCCTCCGCTGCTGTCTCCAAAGATGCCTCCGCCGCTGCCTGAGGAGCTGCTCGGGACTGTGCTCCACTTCCATGTATCAAACAGGTAGCGGCCCGGTTCCTCGCCTGAAAGGACAAGGAAAGCGAGCGGCGCCGCAGCGGCAAATTCCGGAGCCGGGCGGTCGGACATGGACTGGGATACAGCCAGTTTCTTGGCTCTAAGGATCACCGCACGGCTCATCCACTTCTCAAGATCTCGATCCGAGAGGTGATCCGGCAGGCCTTCCCTTTTCACCAGTCTATTAAAATGTTTAGTTTGAGCCCGGACATAAGCAGCCTCCGGTGAAAGAACCATCCGCGGTGTTAAGGCGTATAAGAGATAGGCCATGAAAAGAAAGTTCGTCTGTCCTCTGAACATATCTGTACCGCTGACCGCCCCAATGGCAAAGAGAGAGCCGAGATAAAAAATCGGTACTGCCATGCGTCTATCCATCTTGGACCAAGTCATTTTGGCCATGATTGCCCAAAAGACGAGGTAAACGCCATGGGAAATAAGGGGCTGCGAGTCCAGAATAAAGGAAATGTGAATCGACAATATCACAGCACCCATCAGCCAGCGCCCAACCGTCTGCAGCCATCTGGGGTTAAGGTCATTTTCACTGGTCATTTCTTTCAGTACACCATCAAACCATTCTTTTTCCTTCTCTTTATAGTCCCTGTATTTGTCCCGATAATCGTATAGGAGAGGGCTGTTGTTTTTCTGTTCTGATTTTGTTGCTCCGTAAAGGCTGTTCATGGTAAAGAAGCGTACATCTGATTTCCTTCTCATCCTGAACAGCCAGGAAGTGAAGATTTTTTCACAGCGGTTCAATTTTTGAAATTCGTCAGGCTGGATGGTGAAATTGAGCGTGTTTTTGGGTGCCCCCTCTTCAAACTGCATACGGTTTGGTGTCAGCCCGATGCGCATTTTGGCTGAGCCTTTATCGACGAGTGAGTATAGCCCCGCTATGACACTATAATGATCGCGCTTTCCAAGACGGTCAACGACGTATAGATACAGAGGATCTTTTTGGAAAAATTCTTCCAGACGTCCGTCATATCCTCCTCTTCGGAGACGCAGCATAAGCAGTGTGACAAGAGATGCTGCCGCCAGGATGACGGCCAATAATGTAAGCATAGCTGAGAACAGTTTTCTTGCCTCCATCACTGATCCGGAGGCCTCTGCCTTTTTTTCTTCCTGAGCAAGGACATCGGAAAGTGGAACTGGCTCTTTCGTTTTAGCCTGCTCCGTCATGATCGAGGACGGAAACAGGAGACGTGGTTCCGTTAAAGTGAATCTTTCGGACAAAGGTGTGTAGAATCTGACTAGCTCAGAGTTGCTGTCTTCAATGCCCCCCTTCAAATCATGAAAATAGGCATGGTAATCAGATGTGTCCACTTCCGATGGAAAGACGATGTCGATGGTTACGTTATGCAAATCTTTATCATGATTATCCCCGGTTCCAAAAAACGGAATGGTCAAGTCGCTGTATGTATCATAAGACTTCACAGCATTCTTTAAAATGTAAATGTAAAAAACAGCTTTTTCCTCATCGCTTGCAGTTATTTCTGCCGTATATGTATTGCCATTGTGTGAAATGGTGAGCGGCCGCAAATCATTCTTTTCAACGAAGCCGGGGACTGCTGCGGGGTCAAGAAGTTCAAATGCCTCTAAATCAATGATGCCATCGTGGTGGTCTTCATGGATGGAGCGGGTCACCTTGCTATAATCCCCCTCGAACGTATATAGAAATTTTTCATTGACCACCAGATCTCCATTTGGCAAGATCCAGGCACGGATATGAGCGCTGTCAATGGAGTAAGATCGGGCATGGGCGGATGGTACCCAAACAATCAATAACAAGAAAAGACCAATGATGGCTGCTAGAACTTTTTTCAATATATTCCTCCTTATTATGTATTTTCCAATAGAATCATAGCCTTTTCGACTGGTAAAATCCAGATGCCTGGCCGCTTGCAGCGCCTCCCGCAAAGCATGGGCAAACTCTTGTTTTTTGCATAATAGAGTATAAAAGTAGGGGAAAAGTCCCTTTTGGCAACTTGAATCCCAAAAACGCATCCCTTTTTTTGGATAATGGTAGTTCTAAAGGCTTATTCAGAAAAAACATTTTTTCCATATCTCGTTATTTTCCCGGAATGGGAATAAAGTTTTGTCTATTTTAGTCGATAAGTACCATTGTGATGATATTTCTGGCATTTAAATATAATGAGGTGAAATTGTGAAGCTAAAAGGTAAACTTGTCTTGTTGTTCAGCATTGTGGCCATTTTGGCGATTGTCCCCATCACCATTTTGGGATTGAGAAGTGTGGAAGAGCAGGCCACGCAGAAAATAGATGCAAAATTGACCGGTACAGTCGACGGTATTGCCACGGAGCTGGACGGATGGATTGAAAGCAATACGAAAGTCGTAGAGTCGGTCGGAAATGTAATTCAGGACGCGGTAGTTAAAGAGGATGTAAAAGCTGAACACCTTAAAGCATTCGAGAAAGAATCCAATGCAGAAAACATGTCGGCCCTCTTTGTTGGGTTTGAGGATGGCACGTTTGTAGACGGGTCCGGCTGGGAACCGGAAGACGACTATGATCCGAGGACAAGGCCGTGGTACCAGGAGGTCAAGGAAACAGGAAAGCTGGCTTTTTCCGACCCGTATCTGGAGAGTGTCAATAATTCGTACACCATCTCCATCAGCGCACCGCTGTTTGACAATGAAAATTTTGGCAGCTTTCACGGTGTCATTGCGGGAGAAGTAAAGCTGGGAACCATCACAGATAACATTAAGAGAGTCAAATTAGATGGCGGCGGGTTTGCTTTCATCATCGACAGTGAAAGCAATGTCCTCAGCCATCCGGATGAGAAGCTGTTTAACACCAAACTGAGTGAAAACGCCGAGTGGAAGGCACTGGCATCCAAAATGCTTGGTACGGGTACAGGCCATACAACTTTTACATATAAAAAAGATGAACAGCTTGTCATGTACAAGAAGATACCAAGCACAGGCTGGATTGTAGCGGCATCTGTTCCAAAAAAGGCCGCCTACAAAGAGTTTTATGACCTCCGTAATGACTATATGCTGATGAGCGTTGTCGCATTGGCGGTAGTCATCGCATTGGCGTTCATTATCGCCACATCGTTCTCTAAGCCTCTGATCAGGCTGAGGGAAACATCCCAAAAAATGTCCGAAGGGGACTTGACGGTGACCGTCCCGATTAAAGGAAAGGATGAAATCGCTGATTTGGGAGCTTCTTTCAATGCAATGGCAGAGAACCTGAGAGGCCTGTTGAAGAAAGTGTCTGATTCTGCCGTGGCTGTGGATTCGACTTCTAAGGATGTACATGACCATGCAGGCAAGACCGGTTCCATTGCGGAACAAATATCAACAGCGGTTGAAGAGCTTGCCAATGGAGCGGCTGAACAGGCATCCTCCGTCTATTCCGGTGCCGAAATGGTGGCAGGTATGACAAAGTCAGTTGACCGGATTTCTGAAAATGTTGAGAAGACGGTTCAAATGATCGGGGAAGCAAACGAAGCCATGCGGGAAGGCGTTGAAGTGGTCGTCAACCAGGTGGATTTGGCGAAAGTGAGCAGGGATTCCACTGTGAGTGTGGGTGAATCCATCAAGCTTCTGGCAGAAAAATCTCAAAAGATCGAAGAGATTGTCGGGGTTATCCATAATATCGCGGCCCAGACCAACCTTCTTTCACTGAATGCGGCCATCGAAGCGGCACGTGCAGGTGAGCACGGAAAAGGGTTTGCTGTTGTGGCTGAAGAGGTCAGGAAACTTGCGGAACAATCTGCAGTATCGAGTGATAATATTATTGAACTGCTGAATGAAATTCAAAGTGCGAGTCTTGAAAGCGTCCATGAGGTACAGGCAGCGGTCGAAGTCGCTCAAAAGCAGGAGGATGCCGTCAACGAAACGAAGGCTTCTTTTGCAATAATCAAGGAATCCATTGAAGGGATTGTGGCCCAAATACATGACGTTACTTCGGCAACAGAGGAATTGCATACCAATGCGACGAGCATTTCGGATGTAATCTCCAATGTAGCTGCGATTGCTGAGGAAAGCGCAGCCTCCACTGAAGAGGTAGCCGCTTCCACCCAGGAACAGACCGTTTCGATCATAAAAATTTCAGAGCTCTCAGAAGAGCTGACACAGAACGCAGACCAATTGCTCAAAGAAGTACAGAAGTTCAACATATAATAAACACCAAGGATGCCCTAAGCGACTGGGGGCATCCTTTTTTTCCTTATCTCTTCATCATTCGTTCATAATTTTTTCATATCTTCCCGCTAACATGTAAGTAACGAAGCAGACGGGGAGGAAAAAAGCATGAATGAAACCAATAACCCTTCGAACGAAAATGAACATATGAGCGAAAACAGGAATGACATCAAGGAGACCAATCCGACGGACCGGAATCGATGGAAACCGGGCAAACCGAAGTTGAGCCGGTTCATCACCTGCGTGGGATCGGGTGTGGCCGGTTCTGTCCTGACATTGGCAGCAGTGACCTATACACCTTTCTTGGATACGGGTATGGCCTCTGTTCCAAAAAAGAATGCTGTGACTGAACAAAAGGAGGCTGCGGAGACATACACCGTTCAGCAAACATCTGCAGCAGCCCCATCCCTCGCTGATATGGTGGAGAACGCTTCAAAAGCGATCGTGGGGATCGTCAACTACCGGAGCCAGGGAGGGCCATTCGGAAACGGATCTGGGAGCGTTGAAAGCGGTTCGGGTTCAGGAGTCATTTTTAAAAAGAAAGGGAACGACGCATTCATTGTGACAAACAATCACGTAATTGAAGGAGCGGAAAAGGTTGAAATTGCTCTTGAAAACGGTGAAAAAACAAAAGCGGAACTCGTGGGGGCCGACGCGCTGAGCGACCTGGCCGTGTTAAAAATAGATGCCAAATATGCGGCACAAGTACTTGAATTCGGTGATTCGGATTCCTTGAGAGCGGGGGATCAGGTGGTGGCAATCGGAAATCCCCTTGGACTGGATTTTTCAAGGACGGTCACCCAGGGGATTGTGAGTGCCGTGGACCGCTCCGTAAGCGTCGCCACTTCAGCCGGCAAATGGGACTTAAATGTCATCCAGACGGATGCGGCCATCAATCCGGGGAACAGCGGCGGCGCCTTGCTGAACACGGAAGGAAAAGTCATTGGCATCAACAGCCTGAAAATTTCGGAAAACGGGGTGGAAGGTCTGGGGTTTGCCATTCCAAGCAATGACGCTGTCCCGCTCCTTGAACAAATGATGGAAACCGGACAGGTCGAACGTCCGTATTTGGGGGTCAACCTGGCCGACCTTGAACAAATCCCCCGTAACTATGCGGCTGCTTTGCCTTCCGGACAGGAAAAGGGCGTCATGATAACCGGCCTGGATCCGAACGCACCTGCAGCCAAGGCGGGACTGAAGGTACAGGATGTCATTGTTTCCCTAAACGGAAAGGAGGTCGGCAATGCGGCCGAACTCCGGGGCATTCTATACTCAGAATTGAAAGCAGGGGATAAAGCGGTGATAAAAGTGTACCGCGGCAGCGAGCAGAAAACCGTCGAATTGACACTGGCCAGCAGCCGGGAAGCGAATGTTCATTAAGAAAGCAATTTGGTACATGAACCAATGTGAGCGGTGGTATCATATAAGTGGTATTTGCTTTTTTTCACAGCAGGAGGAAGACAAAGGGTGCCATTGGATACCAGGATCCGGAACTTCAGCAATATCGGATGACCAAACCTATCATGTACTAAATCACCATTTGCACCTTTCAATAAATCGATAGTTTTATCGGATTCTGTCAAGCTGACATTGAGCGAGGAAAGCTGGCTTAACCGTGGTGCATTGGGACTTGAAAACGATGCCCATGCAGACTGGCCCGAGTGAGAAGGCTGTCATCGTTTGCAGATGCAGACTCGTCAAGAGTGAGAAGTTTGTCATCGTTCGCAGATGAAGGCTGGCCCCGAGTGAGAAGGCTGTCATCGCAGCAGACGCATGCTGCCCCTCCTGATGAGCGGGTAACTCAAACAAACGCAGTTCCGGAAGGGGCCGCGTTTGTTTTTTAACCAAGTATAGGGATGTGACGCCAATGAAAATCCTTGTAATAGAAGATAATGAGAGTGTGTCCTCTATGATTGAGATGTTTTT
>DATBUB010000304.1:0-3298 GCA_036516555.1 Bacillaceae bacterium | reverse complement strand
AAGAATTTGATTAAATAAACTGTTAGTAGTGTTCTACAGATTTTCAGGAACTTTACATGTGTGTTCCTGATTTTTTTCTTTATAATACCTTGCATTATTAGGTAAAATATTTTATAACTATTAGTAAGAGGTGAAAAAATTTTGGAAATCAATAAAGAAGTGCTGAAAGGTCATATAGATACCCTCATATTGTCATTGTTACATAGCCGAGATATGTATGGATATGAACTGGCTAAATTGGTACGTGAAAGAAGCGGGGAGCAATTTGAATTAAAAGAAGGAACACTTTATTTATCCTTGAAAAGGTTGGAAAAAAATGAATGGATTTCATCTTATTGGGGAGATGAGCAGGGGCCAGGAGGTAGACGGAAATATTATAAACTCACTTTGCTGGGTCAAGAAGGATTTAAGCAAAAAAGGGCTGAATGGGCATTTGTAAAGAATTTAATTGATTCTTTCTTAGGGGGAGAAATTATTAATGGAGAAAATTAACGTATTTGTTGAGACCATTTATCAAAATGTAGATGGAAATAAAAAAGAAATTGAAGATTTAAAAATGGAAATGAGAGCTCATTTATTAGAAACAGTTTATGAATTAAAAGTAGCAGGGAAATCTGAGCAAGAAGCGATTGATCTTGCGATGAAACGTTTTGGCGGTGAAAAGGAGATGCGTTTCGCAATTACCGAAATGTTTAAAGTGCAAGGGGTATTTGCCAAATGGGTACTGTACTTGGCTGTTGGATTTTTAATCATAAATTTTTCTATATTTGGGCTAATTCTTTGGAATGAAAATAATAATATGGACGAACTATCTTCGATTACTGAACAAATTTCGGAGAAATTAAATGAAGCAGGAACTATTACACCAGATATTCAAAAAGAAGTTGAAAGCATAGTGGAGAGGACAGGTTATCTGACTGAAGTCAGTATTTACAAATCAATTGGTTTTGACGAATCACAAACACCGGATTACGAATACAAAAGAACAATTTGGTCTCCAAAATGGATGGGGGCAGAGTCATTTTTATATGGTAACGGCAATGAACAATGGTTCATCAAAATGATGTACCGAACTTTTGATACCCTGCTAGTGGTAATGCTATTCGCAGGTCTATCTATATATTGGACATTATTTTCCATTTGGGCCATCATTAACGCTTATCAACAAAGGAGATTAAACATTAGTTGGATTATCACCTTCATATTGTTAAATGTCATGGGTTACTTGATATACCGTTATTCGAGTTACTTATCAAATTGGAAAAGGACAAAATCTCATTTGGAACCGATTTAGAGATTTTAAGATACGCCTCACTATACATGGATTTTTTTCTGTTTTACAGAAGGATGCCTGTGGGCAGGTATAGATACAGTAGATAAAAAAACAGAAAACACGTTTAGAAGCACTTCCAAACGTGTTTTCCGTTATTTTGCCTTCATCGGCGATTTGTAGTGTTCGGAGACGATGATGTCGTCTTCCAATAGGATATAGGGATGAGACGTCATCAAAAGGGTTTTAAGGTATTCGGGCATTCTCTCTTTTTGGTATGCACAAATCAAAGGGAATTGGAGCTTATATAAAGCTGCGTCCACTGTCGTTTCCAAATCCTCTATGATATGCAATGGTTCTTCCATGGTGGCCCACTCTACATGGGCCCAAGCCCGGAAAGAGATTTTATTTTCCATGTAGGTCTGCATCGTTTTATTAAAGTAATCAAAAATGGAAGGAGGATGGCAGCTGCCGCTTGAATAATAAAAATCGAAGTTGTTTACCCAATGCACAAATTTAATGTGTTCACTCGTCAATCGTGTGCTGAGCTCCTGGTGAATTTTATGGTACACATGGTCATTTTCAATCAAAACCACATACTCTTCTTCCAGCACACCCGCTTCAATATAATCCACAACATCCTCCATGTAGCTTTCCATTCCTTTGTAGCAATAAAGCACATGAACACCCTTGTAATCTTCAAACAACTCTTTCATTTTATTCTTCAAGTCATCACCCCTGTTTCCAGAATTACCCTTATATTATCAGACTTATCTGAAAAATGATACATGTTTTATTGAATTAGCTGATTGTTTTATGTGAAAATGATGTTGGCAACAGACGTTTTTCGTGAAATTATTTCTAAAGAAGAAAGGGTAAACGTATGAACTTTAACATGAAGGAAGCCATAGAAATACTAGAGCGTACACCTCAGACACTGGAGAATTTTTTAGCCGGTTTATCGTCTGGATGGCTGCAATGCAATGAAGGGGAAGGGACATGGAGTGCGGCTGAGGTGATCGATCACCTCATTGAGGGGGAGAAAAGCAATTGGATTCCCCGGTTGGAGTTCATTCTCCAGGAAGGCGAAGGCAAGTCGTTTCCGCCTTTCGATCGCTTCGCTCACCTGGAGGAAGGCGCTGAAAAATCATTGGCACAAAAGCTGGATGAGTTTAAAGAGATCAGGAAGGAAAACCTGGCAAAACTGAAGGATCTTATTGACCCTGATGAACACCTTGAATTAACAGGCTCTCACCCTGCCTTTGGAGCAGTGAAGGTAAGGGAATTGATTTCAACGTGGGCTGTTCACGATTTAACCCATATTTCCCAAATCGTACGGGTAATGGCCGAAAGATACAGGGAGGACGTCGGTCCTTGGAAAGAATATTTGGGGATATTGAGGAGATAAAAACGGACAGGAAAATGTATCGGAGGTTGGGACATGTCGGAGCAGTTGGAGAAAGGGAAGTTTGAACAATTGGTTCAGAGGATCAACCCTGGAAACAAACTCCTTCGTACATGGGAGTTGAAGGGGGGGATTTCGGCTCAAGTGACGGCGATGGAGGTGATGAGCCCTCATGGAAAAGCTGTAAAAATGATCGTCCGTCAGCATGGCACGGCGGATCTTCGGCGAAATCCCCATATTGCTGCTGATGAATTTAAGCTTTTGCAAATGCTGAAGATACTTGGGCTGCCCGTTCCGTCACCTTATTTTTTCGATGAAACTTGTAAGATTCTCTCTTCACCGTATATTGTCATTGGGTTTGTAGAAGGAGAAACGGAGCTGAATCCCGACAATGTTACCGATTATATTGCCCAATTAGCCTCAAATCTGGCAAAAGTCCATCTTGTGGATGGCAAGCAGTTGGACTTTTCATTTCTGCCTATTCAGGAAGATGTGTTTAGAGAAATGTTGGAAAACAGCTCTGCCGATAAGGACGATTCATTGCATAAGGGGTTCATAAAGCGAGTATTAAAGTCAGTCTGGCCATTGCCGTCCCGCAATAAGCATACCCTGCTTCATGGAGA
>DATBUB010000303.1:0-3106 GCA_036516555.1 Bacillaceae bacterium | reverse complement strand
ATTGAAATAATCGAAAAAGCCGAGTGGATAGCCGAGATGGTCATTTCATCAGATGCAGCGGAGAGATACCGGTTTTTTTATCATATATTACACAATGATCCTGTTACCAGAAAAAAAATTGCGGCCTTTGTAAAAATGAAGGATTTATATGAAGATGTGCAAAGGTTTGGCCGTTATCATCCTGATTATAAGCGGATCATGAAAGAAACACGGGAATTAAAAAGGGAGATGGACTTGGACGAAAATGTCGCCAATTTCAGGCGGGCAGAAATGGAATTGCAGACACTCCTTGACCAAATCAGCGTTCTAATAGGAAAGTCGGTCTCCGACCATATAAAAGTCCCTACGGGCAATCCGTTTTTTGATTCGGGATCATCCTGTGGAGGCGGCTGTGGCACAGGAGGAGGCTGCGGCTGTTCCGCCTGACTTGCTCAGCATGCGGACAAGCCGCGGGTACAGGATATTAAAAGGGGAAAAAACTCATGTATATGGATAGACAAGGTTTGGTCATATGGCTGTACAGCTTGAAGAATGCCAAGGCGCTCAGGCGGTTTGGGAATGTTCACTATGTATCGAAGAAAATGAAATACGTTGTGCTTTACTGTGACAGATATGAAGCAGAAGAATTGATGGAAAAATTGTCATCCATGCCTTTTGTCAAGATGGTGGAGCCTTCCTATAAACCCTTCCTGAAAACGGAATACGAAAATTCCAAGCCGGATAAGGCAAAGGAATATGATTATCGGGTGGGGCTGTAAGCATAGAAAAAGGTGTTCCTTATAAGGAACGCCTTTTTTTATATTGTGGTCTATAAATTGGGCAGTAATTTGTTCATTCTGAGAATGCCGATCAGATATTGATAAAACAATTCTTTGTCGGCAAATGCCTCCGAAGGCTTGATTTCCAGCTCGAATATTTGCTTCTGAAGCCTATCTGCCAGGCTGGTGAACAGCTCATACCTTTTGCTGGGCCTGATTCGGGGATCGGGGATGCCTTCCCTGCACAGATAGATGGCCTGGAAATTTCCTTCGGGCGTGGGAGCCATGATTGCTGCTGCGGAGCTTCTCTGCTTCCCATTATATTCAGAATGGAAAGCCAGCAGCTTAACAATCCTGTGCTTGTTTGCCTCTGCCATTTCCAATAGTTCATACAAATCCGAGTACCCTTCACCCAATTCAATAAATCTTTGGACCAAAACCAATCCCTCTCTTCCAATTTTTCATCCAAGATTCATCTTACCATAGAAATTTGATAAAAGAATCCGATACTATTAATAAGGATTTTTTCACTTTGGAATGTTTACATGCAAGGAGAATGCACTGTGAAGAAAATGGCTTTTTCACTTATCACACTCTTGTTCCTGCTATCCGGGAGCATGCTATTATATCAATGGAACGGATATTCCAACGAGCTTGCCGATATTCCTGAAAAAAATGTGGAGCAAACCATACAAGTCCTGCACCAAAGCGGACAGTTTACGATTGATCAGACGATCAATGGACTTGACGAAGGACAGTATCATATCGTCTTTCCCGAGCAAGCCGAAGGGATGGTGTGTACAGACGATAAACAAAGAGATTGCAGCATGGATATGAACGGCCGTTTGACGGTCGGTACCGGTAACTCTGGTATACGGCTGTCGTATCACCTGCCTGCCCAGGAATCTGCCGGGCAGCTGCTCCTGGAGGACTGGTCGGCCAAACTGAAGGATGTGGATGTGACGTCCACACGTGTGCAAGTAACAGAACGCGTCTGGCGCTCCGGCGAATGGATTGCAGCGGCTGAAACCATAGGAACAGAGAAGATGGAAATGCTGGACTATTATGTATTTGAGAGTGATGGACCAGCTCCCCCGATGTATTGGCAAGATGAACCATTAATCAAAACAAATGCAGCTGACAATCTGGTCATTTTCTCTGAAGGTCCACTAAAGTGGGATTATTCTTCTTTGGAGCAGCTGCCTGAGCCTCTATCTAATGGCGAAAAACTCTACGCTATCATCAGTGACCGCCCCTTACAGACCAAGAATGACAGTTTTCTGACCCTGTCCCTAAATCAGGGTATCGAGTCTCTGAAGGAGGAAGCGGCAAGAAGACGTATGAAAGAACATTTCAGCCTGCCGGATGAAGAACTGTGGCTTGCTGATGTGGCCGTTTCGGTTCTCATGGGCTATCCTGCAGGAAATGCAAAAGCGGGAAAGATGTACAGCGAACTGAAAAATAAACTTGGTGCAGAGCAATTCGATACATGGTTGCATAGCCTGCTGGACAGCAATGTGAAAAAGTGGGACAGCAAAAAGATGGATGAAGCCATATTTAATACAACCGGATATAAAACAGCATTCTTTACTGAAAACCGCATAGAGGAAGAATCACTCAAGCCGCTATTTTTCAGTGATGGCCGTGACATATATATCGGGGGAAAGAGGGCGCCGGATGTATTCCTTGTACACCGGGACGGAAAGTCATACATTACGCTTCATCCGCTGCTCGAAGCATTGGGCTATACGGTATCCATACAGGGGAAAGAGAAAATGGAAGCAAGGAAGACGGGCGAAACGTATTTATTTTACCCGGGGAAAAGGCTATTTCTTTATAATGGACACCAATTTGGACTGCGTTCTGTACCAGTACTCCAAATAAATGGCTCTTCCTATATGGACACTGCGTATTTAAAGACGGTTTTTCATGTAATTGTGACTGAAAAAGAACGCACAATCAGCATACAGCCATAAAAAATACCCTGCAGACATCTGCAGGGCCCCTCTATTTTCCGGCAAATCCGGATAGAAGGCAAAGGGAGAGGAGAAACCGGAGGAAGAACTTATGGGGAAGCGTAAGTCTTCTCCGCGGTTGGCAACAACATCTGCTGCGATGTTGTTATCCATATTATCACCTGAAAGATAACTTTTATACATAACAATCATTATACAGTCCACAAGGTTTGAATTGTAGAGGACATTATAGATTGTCCAATTGTTTTATGATAGTATAAAATTCATAATAAATATCGAATGGTGACGAATATGAGAATTATATCAGGAAGCTGCAAAGGAAGAAGACTTAAGGCGGTCCCAGGCAAATCAACTAGACCAACAACAGATAAA
>DATBUB010000302.1:0-3944 GCA_036516555.1 Bacillaceae bacterium | reverse complement strand
TGTGCGAGCACATTTCCCAAGAGTGGTATGTGGGCGACAAGCACGTGCTGAATTCAACCGGAAGGCCGTCTGTCCAAAAAGGAAAGAAGGGCTTCCTGGAGGATGAAAGAACACTTTGCACACCTGAAGAAATCAGCAGCCTTTTTGAGACACTGACGAAAGCGGGCGTGCGGATTGGAATCGGGACAGGGCGCCCAGAGTTGGAGACCATCGAACCGTTTCAATATCTGGATTGGCTGAAGCATTTTGATGAAAATTATATTGTGACGGCCGACGATGTCCTGAAGGCGGAACGCGAATTCCCGGAAGGTCCTTCACTCGCCAAACCGCATCCTTTTACATACATCATGGCTTTGTCCGGAAAAACAAAGTCCGCAAAACAATGTATGGAAGAGTCTCTGCCGCTCGGTGACGGAAATGACACATTGATTGTCGGTGATTCATTGGCAGACTTGCTGGCTGCCAGAAGTATGGGCTGCCAATTTGCAGCTGTTCTGACTGGATTGTCCGGCAAGGCAGCACGTGAGGAATTTGAAAAACATCACGCCGATTACATCCTCGATGATGTGCAAGGAGTGAAAGATTTGGTATTGTCTGCAGTGAAATAACGCATTATGAAAAAGGCCCGCCGGCTTACGGCGGGCCTTTCAGTATTTATTAAGGATTGTGTTTGTTCGTTATCTCGAGTTGCGGGAGGTATATCGCGGATAGCGAGATTTACTGAAACTGCGGAACAATTGGGAATTGATAGCGTTGCGGAACTCTGGCACATAATTGCGTAAGTCCGGTTTGCAATTGCGTAGCTTTGATGGTGAATTGCGGAACTGTTTGGGATTGCGTAACTCTGTCACATAATTGCGTAAGTTGGAGCATTAATTGCGGAAGTCGATAGTACAATTGCGTAACTTTGATGGTGAATTGAGGAACTTCGAACGCTAATTGCGGCATTACCTGCTAAACAAAAAACAGGAGGCCGACATCGTCAGCCTCCTGTCCTTATTTTAATTGTGAACTGGAATGTTTTCGTCATTTGGCAGTTCAAGGAATTGCGCGGCCTTCAGTCCTTGAATGGATGTAAGTGCCTGGATGACAGCATCGTCCACCTTTTTATCGAGGGTGAGGACCATAATGGCTTCCCCGCCGACTACGGCACGGCCCACTTGCATGGTACCGATGTTGATGTCATAGTTTCCAAGGATGGAACCGACACGGCCAATCATGCCAGGAATGTCATGATGCTTGATATATAAGAGATAATGTTCCGGACGGACGTCCACACGGTAATCATTCATTTTCACAATGCGTGCACCGTAACCGTTCAGCACTGTTGCACCGATGTTGGCTTTTTCATCACCGTTGTAAAGGGTGAGCTCGACATAGCTTTCAAATCCTTTGCTGGCCGGATTTTTGGCGATGTTGGAGGCAACCCCTTGTTCTTTCAGGAGGTGCAGTGCATTAATCAGGTTGACACTGTCACCGAGATGAGGTGCCAATACACCTTTTACCATGATGCGTGTAAGCATGCTGGTGTCTTCTTTCGCCAGCTCGCCGTAATAGTTGATCTCCACTTTCTCCGGTGCCTTCTTCAATAATTGAATGGCCAGGGTTCCCATCTGTTCACCAAGCTCGATGAACGGCTGAAGTTTTTTCTGAGTTTCGCCGGAAACCTGCGGCATGTTGACCGCATGGCGGATGGCTTGGGTTTCAAAGATATCAATGATTTCTTCGCTCACTTCATGGGCCACTTTTTCCTGGGCTTCAACAGTGGAAGCGCCAAGGTGCGGAGTGACAATAACGTTTGGATGGCTCAGCAATTCAAGGTTAGTGGATGGTTCCGTTTCAAACACATCCAATGCGGCACCGGCGACTTTTCCAGATTGAAGGCCGCGAAGCAGGGCGGCTTCATCGATGATTCCGCCCCGGGCACAGTTGATGAAGCGTACCCCTTCCTTGCAGGCAGCGATATACTCATCATTGACCAGTCCGCGTGTATCATTGGTGAGCGGAGTATGGACCGTGATAAAATCAGACTCACGCGCAATGTCTTCCAGGGATGCTTTCGTGATACCCATTTGTGCCGCTCTTTCCTCCGTTAAATAAGGATCATAGCCAAGAACCTTCATTTCAAAGCTTTTCGATCTTTTGGCAACGGCAGCTCCGATTTTTCCCATTCCGACAACACCGATCGTTTTTTCATAAAGCTCGACACCTTTGAAAGCATTGCGCTCCCATTTTCCGGCTGATGCCGATTGATGGGCACGCGGCACGTTTCTTGCCATGGACAGCATCATGGCCATCGTATGTTCAGCTGCTGCAATCGTGTTGGCGCCCGGTGCATTGATGACCAGTATGCCTTTTTTGGTGGCGGCCTTGACATCGATATTATCAACGCCAACGCCTGCGCGGGCTACCACCCGAAGACGGACGGCTGCTTCTAGGATGTCTTCCGTTACTTGGGTTTGGCTTCTGACAATCAAGGCATCATAGTTTTTAATGATATTTTTCAAATCCGCAGGTGCAAGACCCGGGTATTTATCCACCTTGAAATTGGGGTGTTCATACAAGGCCTGTAATCCTGTATCGCTGATGGCATCTGCTACTAGTACGTTATACATGTTCTGTCCAAACCTCCTCTGCTTTTTTCACTGCCATTCCAAGTACATCTCTCTTCTCAAGGGTTTTTACAGTCATTTCAACGGCGCTCAAGACTTGCAGCACTTCAAAAGGCGTGCAATAGCCCATATGGCCGATACGGAAAATTTCTCCCTTTAATTTTTGCTGGCCTTCACCGAGAGAAATCCTGAAGTTCTCTTCAAGCATTTTCTTCATTTGGTTGGCGTTGCCGTTTTCAGGCTTCACAGCCGTAACCGTCGGGGATGCGTCCTCGTCACTTGTCAAAAGCGGGATGTCTATTGCCCTTAAGCCTTCACGGACCATGGTTTTCAATAGGTCATGCCTTTTGATGACATGGTCGAAGCCTTCCTCTTCAAACATGCTGCACACTTCCTGCGCTCCATAAATCAAGGAGATGGCCGGAGTGAAAGGCGTTGATTTATCTTTCTCATAGGATGCGAAGTAACGGTTTAAATCCAAATAGAAACGGTTGGATTTCGTTTGCTTGATCACCGCCCTGGCCTTATCGTTTGCGGCAATGAAAGCGAGTCCCGGAGGAAGCATCAACGCTTTTTGCGAGCCGGCAACCAATATATCAATATTCCATTCTGCCATATTTACAGGTACGGCACCGATGCAGCTGACGCCATCAACGATGAACAAGGCGTCCGTCAATCTTCTGGTCACTTCACCCAGCTTCTGGATCGGATGCAGTACGGCGGTAGACGTTTCACAATAAGTGGCAATCACGGCTTTTACATTTTTATTCAGGGAACCCAGGAAATCTTCCAGCTGTTCAGGCTGGCACGCTTTTCCCCATTCCACTTGGAGGCGGTGAACATTGGCGCCGAATGCTTCACAGATGGATGCAAACCTTTCTCCAAAAGCGCCGGATACGATCACAACTACATCATCATTTTCTTCGATGACATTTGCGGCTGCTGTTTCTAAAGCTCCTGTTCCGCTTCCCGATATGATGGTTACGGGATCGACTGTCCCAAAAACGGGCTTCAGCCTGTTTGCCACATCCTCAAGGAGCAATGGGAAAGCCTTGCTGCGATGGCCGATCATCGGCTTGTTCATCGCTTGTTTCACTCTGTCCGGAACAGGTGTGGGTCCCGGCGCAAATAAGTATTCTTGGTCTAAAAGCATTGTCGTTCAACCCTTTCCTATTTGTCTTCTCGATAAAATGAAAACGCCCCCATAACAGACGCATCGGTCGTGTTATGAGGGACGTAATATCGTGGTGCCACCCTCGTTCGCCGCTAAAAAGCAGCCTCGAGCAAGTAACGGCATAGCGCCGGGCCTACAGGCCAGTTCAGAAGTGCTGG
>DATBUB010000301.1:0-4741 GCA_036516555.1 Bacillaceae bacterium | reverse complement strand
GATTGAGAGGGAACTGCTGATTGGAGCGGCACTTGCCGGCAATGAAACCGGGCTGCCCGTCACAACGCATACCACCCTCGGGACCATGGGGATAGAGCAGGTTGAGCTGTTGACGACACAAGGCTTGCCCGTGGAGCAAATCATTATTGGACATCAAGACCTGAACAGGGATAAAGGGGCTGTGCTGGCTGTGCTGGAAACAGGAGCATTTATCGCGTTTGACACAATCGGCAAGAATAATTACCGTCCGGATGAGGAACGGGTGGAATTTTTGCTCGAATTCATCAGCCTTGGATTTGAAAAGCAAATCCTTTTATCTGCTGATTTAACAAGAAAGTCCCACTGGAAGAAAAACGGCGGCCCGGGCTACGGTCTGGTGCTGCGAGATTTTATTCCGATGCTTGAAAAAGCAGGAGTAACGAAGGAGACAATCCATCAATTTTTAGTTCTTAACCCGGCGAGGGCTTTTTCCGTAAAGGAGCGAGCATGATGACAGGATATGATCGGACAGCCTTGAAGTACGCGGACTCTGTATTGCCGGCACTGTCTGTGGAAGAAGCACAAGAGCTCCAGTTTAAGCTGGTTCACATGATGAGCAGGCACTTTGAAGGGAGGCAGTTCCTCTCCATGGGAGACCTTGGTGTATCTCCCGAATGGAAACGGCCCGAACAGACCTTTAGGGTGGAAAAGGTGCTGGCTGATTTTTTCGGGGCAGAGGAATGTGCCCTGGTGAGGGGTGCTGGAACAGGAGCAATCCGCACTATATTGAGCATGCTTTTATCTGCCGGCGAAAAAATGCTGATCCATACGGCGCCTGTATATACGACAACGAAGGAAACGATCCGGATGCTGGGCATTGAAACGGCGGCGGTGAATTTCAATCATTTGGCGAAAGTCCGCCAGGCGGTAAGGGAACATTCAGATGCCAAGGTATTTTACATTCAGCACGCACGACAGCAGCCGACGGATTCCTACTCCTTGGCAGAGGTCATCCAAACGGTGAAAGAAGAAAGTCCGGATCTGCCGATTGTGGTGGATGATAACTACTGTGCCTTAAAAACAAAGGCTATCGGTGTTGAACTAGGTGCCGACTATTCCACCTTTTCGGGCTTTAAGCTGCTGGGCCCGGAAGGTGTTGCGGTTATTGTCGGAAAAAGAGAGGCTGTGGCACGTGTCCATGAAGTGAATTACTCAGGAGGCGGGCAAGTTCAAGGATATGAAGCGATGGAGCTTCTTCGGATGATGACATTCGCTCCTGTCTCCCTGGCCATCCAGAACGGGCAGGTGGAAGAGCTGTGCCGGAGGCTGAATGAAGGAGAATTGAATGGGATCAAAGCGGCCTACATGACGAATGCTCAGTCGAAAAACGTTATCGTGGAGCTTGAGGAGCCGATTGCCCGTGAAGTCATCACATTGAGCGACACGTTTGGAGCAGCGACCCATCCGGTGGGGGCAGAATCAAAATATGAAATCATTCCCATGATCTACCGGGTTTCAGGGAGCTTTCTCGAAGCCCAACCGGAATTGAAGGAGTATGGACTTCGCATCAATCCCATGAAAGCGGGGGCAGGGACCATCATTGATATTTTGAAAAGAGTTATTCCGCTGGCAAACAATAGCAGCGAATAGTAAATGGGCAGCTTCTGAGTGAACCCGTACAAGAATGGGGGGACTTCTATGTTTTTGACAATGATGCGAAAACGAAACCCGAAGCTAATCCAGACGGGCGTCACTTTGCATCAGGGCGGAAAAATACCGCCCAATACGTATGTGATCGACCTCGATGCAGTTGAGGAAAATGTGAAAGCTCTGGCGAAAAGCGCAAAAAAGCATGGGGTGGAGCTTTATTTTATGAGCAAGCAATTGGGGCGCCTTCCGTTCATCGCAAACTTCATCAAGGAGCACGGGATTGAAAAGGCGGTGGCGGTTGATTTTGATGAAGGGAAAACGCTGGCTGATTCAGGTGTAAGTATCGGCAATATCGGCCACCTTGTCCAGCCTGGAAAGCACCAATGGCGTGAAGTCCTGTCCTGGAGTCCGGAAGTCATCACCCTTTTTTCCGTTGAACGGGGGAAACAGGTATCAGAGACAGCGGAAAAAATGGGAATGGTGCAGGATGTGATTTTGCGTGTATATCGGCTGGGAAATCTCATTTACCCCGGCCAGGAAGGCGGTTTTTTATTAGAGGAGCTGGAAGATGCTTTAGAGAGTCTGGCCGAACTTCCGGGCATTCGTGTAGTGGGAGTGACCGCCTTTCCCAATTTCCAGCTGTCTGATGACAAAAAAAGAATGGAACCAACCGCCAATTTCTTTACCTTGCTGAAGGCGAGAGAGGTGCTGATAGAAAAAGGTTTTGAATTGAAACAGGTAAATGGCCCAAGTGCGACCAGCTGTGAGACAATCCCCTTTTTGGCCGAACAGGGTGTGACCCATGGGGAACCGGGACATGCCTTGACCGGGACCACACCGCTTCATGCCTATAGGGAGGATCTGGCGGAAAAGCCTGCCGTCATTTATGTCACAGAGGTTTCCCACGAAGATCCCAGTCATTTTTATGTCATTGGCGGAGGCTATTACGGGAGATCGAACCTGACTGGCTGTCTCGCAGGATGCCATGAGTCCACCATTTTACAACGCTATGTCCCCGCGGTGGAGCCTTCTCCTGAAGCGATCGATTACTATGGTGCCATCAAGAAACCGAAAGATTTCAGGGTGGAGATCGGTGATACAGCGGTGTTTTCGTTTCGGACGCAAATATTTGTGACAAGGGCCCATCTCGCTTTTGTAAAAGGCATACAGACCGGGACTCCGGAGCTCGTCCACTTTGAAAGGAAGTGGTGAGGGTGTCCAAGGCAATATTGCTTGTCATTGACAGTTTTGGGATTGGAGCGATGGAGGATTGCACTGGATCTGATTGTCGGGCCAATACGTATCTTCACATAAGGGAAGCGGCTGACTTTCTTGACATACCAACCTTGTACGAATTGGGCTTGGGAGCATTGACGGATGGGGCAGCTGCACCTTCGAATGCGTTCGGTTCGTCTGCCTTGTCCCATCACGGTGCCGATACATATTTGGGCCATCAGGAAATTGCAGGCAGCTGCCCAAAACGGTCGAATAAGAGGCTGATGAAGGATATCCATCAGAAATTGGCCACAGCATTGCGGTCTGCAGGATATAGTGTGGATTACCCCTGGCCGGAGCGGCCGGTTCTATTGGTGGATCGGGCATGCGTGGTAGGGGATAATCTTGAGTCCTCGGTAGGGAACATCATCAATCTGACGGCTGATTTTAATCGTATGCCTTTTGACAAATTAAAGGACGTTGGAAAAATCGTGCGGGAGAACGTAGACACCAGCCGGGTCATTGCTTTTGGAGGGCCGTACACCTCGGTTGAAAGGATCCTCTCCACGGTCCATGAGAAAAGTCCGGGGCAATGGGGAGTCGATGCACCAAAAGCGGGAGTCTATGGGAAAGGGTACGATGTGTATCATATGGGCTACGGCGTCAATATTGACGGGCAGTTCCCCATGATTGCGGCAAAGCACGGCCTAAAGGTGTACCGGATTGGAAAAACCGCGGATGTTCTTCACGGGGAAGGGCCGGCGGATCCCATAGTAGACACGGGTGAGGTCCTGCGCAAGCTGGAAGAAGCCTACTTGGCTGAGGATGGAGATGCCGCTTTTCTTGTTAATGTGCAGGAAACGGACCTCGCTGGCCATGCGGAGGATGCCGTATGGTATGCCCAGCTGCTGAATAAAGTGGACGCCTGGCTGGCGGAGTTTCTACCGAAGGTTAGGGACGAGGACCTCCTCCTCCTCATGGCCGACCACGGCAATGATCCGACGATCGGCCATTCCAACCATACAAGGGAGTATGTCCCGATCTTGGCATATGGAAAGCGGGTGAAGCCAGCCTATATCGGAAGGCGGGACTCCATGGCGGACGTCGGGGCAACCTTGTGTGACTACTTTGGGCTGCCGGCGACGGAGGAGGGGGTCAGCTTCCTCGCAGACATTGGCTTGGTGCCTGGGGGCTGATGGGAGTTTGTTGGTGTCTGGGAGTTGTGTTGGTGCCTGGCACCCGCTCAATTTAGAGGCGATTTGGAATGTTTTGAATTGAACCGAAGTTGCGCGGGTGCCTGGCACCCACGCAATTCGGCTAAATAATAGGAGGTTTTCTGAATGAAGAGAATGATAGCCTTGTTGTTGGTTGGAGTAATCGGGTTTGGAATGTCTTTTTCCTCCGCAGGTTCAACCCTGGCAAACACACATCCTCTTGGAAAGTTGACGGATGGCCGTCCTGAAGCCGTTGGGATGGATGCTGCCAAACTGGCAGAAATCGATACAGCTGTTCATAGGGCCATCGAGAATGGTGTCACACCGGGGGCCGTAGTCTTAGTCGCCAAGGATGGAAAAGTAGTCAAGGAGACGGCTTATGGTTTAGCCCAGAAGTATGACATGGGAACTCTATTGGACAACCCTCGCAAGATGAAGAAGAACACGATTTTTGATCTTGCTTCCGTTACCAAAGTGATGAGCACCACACAAGGCATCATGAAGCTAGTCAGTGAAGGAAAAATTTCCGTCCAGGATAAAGTGGTGGAGTACATTCCGGAATTTGGAGCAAAGGGAAAAGAACACATTACCATAGCAGATTTGCTTACGCATACTTCAGGGCTGACGCCATGGAAGCCCACTTACTTTTATGCTGAAAATTCCGCACAAGTGTTGGACTATAT
>DATBUB010000300.1:0-14646 GCA_036516555.1 Bacillaceae bacterium | reverse complement strand
CCCTGTCAGGATTGGGATGGTTGTTCTTGAAGAGACTGCTTTCATGACATCCTGGACACTTTCAATGAGCCGATCGCGCTGAATGATGAATTTCATGCTTCTTTCCCCCGTTATTTTTTTTGGCTGCAAGCCGGTTATATTAATTTATTTTAAACATAAAAAAACCGTAGTAATAGTAATAGGGCCTGTGAATATGTGGATAAGTCTGTGTATGAGTTGAAAACACAGTCTATCCACATGTGGACAGACTGTGCATGGACATGTCACAGTTATTCACAAAATCCCCATTATGATCTTTTAAGCAATTCGCGGATATCATCCACTTTACTTTGTAAATCAGGATCCGTCTGAAGGAGTTTTGATATTTTTTCGTGGGCATGGATGACGGTTGTATGATCCCGTCCCCCAAATTCCTCCCCAATTTTGGGCAGGGAGAAATCAGTCAGCTCGCGTGACAGGTACATGGCAATCTGTCTTGGAAATGCGACCGACTTTGTGCGTTTTTTTGCTTTGAAATCTTCCAGTTTAACGTTATACTCCGCTCCGACCGTCTTTTGGATATCATGGATCGTAATCACTTTCGGCTTGGAGCTTGGAATGATATCTTTCAAGGCTTCAGCTGCCAAGTCAGCATTGATGTCCTTATTGATCAAGGAAGAATAGGCAACCACCCGAATGAGCGCGCCTTCCAGCTCCCTGATGTTTGAATCAATTTGATTGGCTATGTAAAGCATGACTTCATTCGGTATGTCGAGGCCGTCTGCTTTTGCCTTTTTGCGCAAAATGGCGATACGTGTTTCCAGGTCGGGAGGCGTAATATCCGTAATAAGGCCCCATTCAAACCTGGAGCGCAGCCTGTCTTCCAGGGTCGGAATCTCCTTCGGCGGCCGGTCACTTGAAATGACAATCTGTTTGCTTTCCTCATGCAGCGTGTTGAATGTATGGAAAAACTCTTCCTGTGTCTGTTCTTTTCCGGCGAGGAACTGAATATCATCTATGAGCAGCACATCCACGTTGCGGTACTTGCTGCGAAAATCCTCGGCTTTGTTGTCGCGGATTGAGTTGATGAATTCATTCGTGAATTTTTCGGAAGACAAATACACAACTTTCGCTGCCGGGTTGTGCTCTAATACATAATGCCCGATGGCATGCATCAAGTGGGTTTTCCCAAGACCGACCCCTCCGTATATAAACAGGGGGTTGTACGCATTGGCCGGCGCTTCAGCCACCGCAAGTGATGCCGCGTGTGCAAAGCGGTTTCCGGATCCGATGACAAAGGTGTCAAATGTATATTTCGGATTCAGCATGTTTTGGAATAAGTCCGAAGGCTCTTCATCCTTCGGCTTCTTCTTAACGGCCGGCAGCTCTTTTTCTTCTTCATCCTGGTTCGGAGGAATGATAAATCGTACGGTCAGTTCTTCCCCGAGGATTTCGAGCAGGATGCCGGCAATCAGCTGGGAATACCGGCCTTCAAGCCAGTCCCGGGCAAATTCATTCGGTGCCGTGACAACCAGCGTGTCTCCTTGCAGCTTGTGTGCTTTCGTAAATTTAAGCCACGTATCGAAACTGGGTTTACTGATCTTTTTTTCTATGCTCGTCAGGACTTTGTCCCAAAGATCAGCTATATTCTCCAAAGCCACCCCTCCTCTATGTAAAAAAAATCGGTATACATGCAGCTGTTATATAACGGTTATTCCTTCCAAACAGTAAAAACACATAATTATTCATTGGTTTGCATGTGGAAAAAAGTATAATAAGGAAGGAAAACGGATTTCGACAATATCCACGCCTTGTGGACAAGATTATCCAAAGAGGGTGTATAAGTTACCCACATGTTATCCACAGTTTGTGGATAAACGAAGAGGCAACAAAAAGTATCAAGAGTAAAAACAACATAATCATATCAAATAAATGTAAGCCGCGCAATGGATTTTTAAATTTATCCACAATGCCCCAGCCCGGGGGATAATAATTGTCCACAGGGGTTGAATCTGTGAAAAACTTGTCGATATGTGCTGTGGATAGTGAAAAAACGCCAAAAACATATCCACAAGTGCTGGATCCGCTGAGAATAAGGAGGATAAAGGACGGCATAACCGTCCATCCTAAAAAAGTAAAATGAAAGGTTGACAATCTTTTATGGACGTCTTTATAATTAATAAGACTGTCTGGGATTGAAATTTTTCGTTACCCTCGAGGAGGTGTCATACATGAAAAGAACGTTCCAACCAAATACACGCAAAAGAAGCAAAGTACACGGTTTCCGTGCGAGAATGAGCACTAAAAACGGCCGCAGAGTATTGGCCGCACGCCGCCGCAAAGGAAGAAAAGTGTTATCAGCGTAGACCACTGAAACGTCTCAGTGGTCTTTTTTTCTAAACAAACCAATCCATTAATGTGGGTGAAGGAATGAAAAAAGAGTACAGAGTCAAGAAAAACAGCGATTTTCAGGCAGTTTTTAAGAAAGGCAAGTCTGTTGCGAACAGGCAATTCGTCCTATATCAATTGAATAAAGAAGGGCAAGACCACTTCAGGATCGGATTGTCTGTGAGCAAAAAGATCGGGAATGCGGTCAAAAGAAATCAGATTAAACGCTATATCCGCCAAGTGTTCCTTGAACTGAAGGATCAAGTGGAACCGGGCAGGGATTATGTTATCATCGCCAGGAAACCGGCGGCCGAAATGGATTATCATTCAGTGAAGAAAAGCCTCGAACATGTGCTGAAGCTCGGAAGATGCATGAAAAAAGGAAAAAAAGCATAGAAGCCTTTCTTTTTTTACATAATTTGCGCACCCAGCGCACCGGGAAAAATGGTAAGATATGTGGGGGAAGAAACTGAATTTGCAAATACATTCATCCATACAGAGAACAGGGAGGATATCTAGCTTGAAGAAGAGAATTTTATTACTATCCGCGATGCTCGTGCTCGTGCTGGTTTCAGCGGGCTGTTCAACGATCGACAATCCTGTGCCGATCACATCTGAAAGTACCGGTTTCTGGAGCAAGTACATTGTCTATCCGTTATCTTGGCTGATCATCACCATGGCTGAAATGACCGGAAACAATTACGGACTGTCCATTGTGATTGTAACGGTGCTGATCCGTCTTGCCATATTGCCGCTTATGATCAAGCAGACGAAAAATTCCAAAGCAATGCAGGCTATCCAGCCGGAGATGCAGAAGCTAAGGGAGAAATACAGTTCCAAAGACGCCAAGACACAGCAGCAGCTGCAGCAAGAAACGATGAAACTGTTCCAGACTCACGGAGTCAACCCGTTAGCTGGATGTTTCCCGCTGCTCATCCAGATGCCGATCCTGATCGGATTTTACCAGGCGATTATCCGCACCGAGCAGATTGCCACACATAATTTCCTGTGGTTCGACCTTGGTTCACCGGATCCGTACTTTATTCTTCCGGCCATCGCTGGAGCCACGACATTCCTTCAGCAAAAAATGATGATGGCGGGAATGGAAGGCAATCCGCAAATGAAAATGATGCTGTACATCATGCCGGTCATGATCCTCGTCTTTGCGATCAGCTTCCCGGCTGCACTTTCGCTGTACTGGGTTGTAGGTAACATTTTCATGATTATCCAAACGTACTTTATTAAAGCGCCAACTCCTCAAGCAGTTGCCGCCAAAGATGGAAAATCGGGGGGAGCTAAAAAGTGAGACAAGTCACTGCTGCAGGACAAAGTGTCGAAGAAGCAGTACAAACAGCTCTGGCTCAACTTGAAGCGACAAAAGAACAAGCGGAAATAACCATTGTAGATGAAGGGAAAAAAGGTTTGCTGGGCCTGTTCGGTGCACGCCCCGCAGTGGTCACTGTCAGTGTAAAGCCGGATGCAGTCGAGGCGGCAAAGAATTTCTTGGAGACAGTGCTTGCGAACATGGGCATTGAAGCCGGCATTGAAGTGGTAAGGGAAGATGAACGGAATGTGGTGTTCAATATTTCCGGCGAAAAGATGGGCCTTTTGATTGGAAAAAGGGGACAAACCGTTAACTCTCTCCAATATTTGACCCAGCTGGCTGCAAACCGCCATTCCAAGCATTATGTCACCATCATCTTGAATCCGGAAGAGTACCGGGAGCGGAGAAAGCAGACGCTGATCCAGCTTTCAGAAAGGCTTGCATCCAAAGCGGTGCATTTCGGAAAGCCGGTCACGCTTGAACCGATGCCGAACTACGAACGGAAAATCATCCATACGGCGCTTGCCGATAACCGCAAGGTCTCGACCATTTCGGAAGGCCAGGAGCCGAACCGCCATGTTGTCATCGTGCCGAACCGGAAGAGAGAACGGGTATGACCCCTTGCCGGACATTCCAATGTATACATGCCATCGGAGCAGTATATACATGGAATGTCCGGCTTCTTTCATGAATGATGAAACTTTTAACGTGCTGTTTTCGTTAGTTACTATAACAAGATAATAATAGTGTTTCTAACAGCAGGATAAGTGGTAAAATTGCTGTAACCATTAAAATATTGGAAGTGGCAGAGATGCAGAAGATACCCATTGAGCCAAATGAAAAAGAACAGATCCGGTTTCTGTACTTGTCCGGGGTGTTTTTTCTATGGCTGAAAATGCTCATATTATATAAAGCAGTTTTTCAGATTTCCGCGCAAAGCCTGGCGGAGGAGCTTGCCATGGCTTTATCTTCATTTGCCTCTGCAGCGCTTCTTCTTGGAATTGGAATGCTCTTTAAAGACAGAAGCAAAGTGAAAGCCATATTGATCATTCATTTTCTCCTGTCTTTTTTGCTGTTCGGGAATGTCCTGTACTACCGCTTTTACATCGATTTCATCACGGTGCCTGTGCTGCTCCAGTTCCAGAACGTCGGGGGCCTCAGCCAAAGTACGCTTGAACTGATCAAGCTTCCGGACTTGCTGCTGTTCGCAGATGCAGCTCTGATGATCATCATTGCCCGGAAAAAATGGCGGCCGTTTGCCGGATGGCAGCAATCCAGATGGCTGGGAGGCAAAACCTTTGCCGTTTTGATAGCCTTTTCTTTGGCAGCCAGCGTGCTGGTTAATCCCGGCTTTTGGCACAAATCGTACGACAGGGAGCTGATCGTCAAATCCCTCGGCCTTTTTCATTATCATCTTTATGACTTATTTCTTTATTCCAAGGCTTCCGTGAACAGGGTTATGGCCGATGATACGGAAGTGAGGGAAATCAGCAGGTATGCAAGCAGCAAGCAGAAGCATGCAGGGGAGTCGGATCTGCACGGGATCGCCAGAGGGAAAAATGTGATCGTTATTTTCCTGGAGTCGACCCAGTCTTTTGTCATTGACCGCAAAATAAACAATGAAGAAGTCACGCCATTTTTAAACCAACTGAAGGAAGAAAGCCTATATTTTCCAAACTTTTACCACCAGACAGCCCAAGGGAAAACATCGGACGCCGAGTTTATCCTCGATAACAGCCTCTATCCATTGCCGGGCGGATCCGTCTTCGTCAGACGCCCGATGAACGTGTACCATTCACTGCCGAAAATATTGAACGGGCACGGCTATTATGCAGCGTCATTTCACGGCAATGATGCACAGTTCTGGAATCGGTCCAACATGTATGAAACACTGGGATATGACCGTTTCTTCTCGAAAGAATACTACGATGTGACACAAGAAAACTCCGTCAATTACGGATTGAAGGATATTCCGTTCTTTGAGCAGTCCATTCCATATTTGAATTCACTGCCCCAGCCGTTTTACGCAAAGTTTTTGACGCTTACGAACCACTTCCCTTTCCTGCTGAACCCGGAAGATCAGTTTATATCCGAGGCACAGACCGAGCAGGGACTGGTTAACCGATATTTCACGACCGTCCGCTATCAGGATGAAGCCGTCAAGACCTTTTTTGATCAGATAAAAGGCACCGATCTCTATGAAAACTCCATTTTTATCCTGTTTGGCGACCACTACGGCATTTCGAAAAGCTATAATGAGGCTTTGGGCCAGGTGCTGGGCAAAGAAGTGGCAGTGAAGGAGCATGTGGATCTTCAAAAGGTACCGCTGATCATCCATATTCCAGGGCTGGAAGGAAAGCAAATTGATTCTGTCGGAGGTCAGGTGGACTTGAGGCCGACCATCCTTGACCTGATGGGGATTGAGGAACCTGAGAATTCAGCCTTCTTCGGCACAAGCCTCCTGGCAGGCAATCGCCAAAATCTCGTCATTTTCCGTGACGGTACCTTTGTCACCTCCAAGTACCTGTATAGTGAAGGGGCATGCCTAAGCAAAAAGACCGGAGAAAAGGTGAAGCGGAATAAATGTACGCCTTATTTCGATCAAGTGCAAAATGAGCTAAATTATTCCGATAAAGTGATTTTTGGGGATTTGCTCCGATTTTCAAATAACGAAGAATGAGCCTGGCAATTTTAGGCTCTTTTTTTTATGGTGAAAGGGGCGATACCATTGTTATTCACATGTGGATAAGATAAAATAAAGAGTACGGCTTGCGCTGTTTGTGGATAATCCGCAATGTAAGCTCAGGTTCTTTTTTCGTTGTGGGAAATTTGCTATCCTAGTACTTTAGGGCATTTTTCCTTGTGAATAACTTTTTCGTGCGAAAGGCACGCTTTTATATAAGGAAATAGTGTACGGGAAGAGGTGAGAACATGGAATTCGATACGATAGCGGCCATTTCGACGCCGATGGGGGAAGGAGCGATCGCAATTGTCCGGCTGAGCGGAGATGAAGCAATCCGGATTGCGGATACGATCTTCCGGAGCCCTGGCGGGAAGAAGCTGGATGAAGTGCCGACGCATACAATCCATTATGGACATGCTGTAGACCCGAAGACAGGGGAAACAGCCGAGGAAGTGATGGTAAGCGTCATGAAGGCGCCGAAAACCTTTACGAGGGAAGATGTGGTGGAAATCAACTGCCACGGTGGAATTGTTTCCGTAAACCGGGTGCTTCAGCTGGCATTGAATAACGGAGCCAGACTGGCAGAGCCGGGTGAGTTTACGAAAAGGGCTTTCCTGAACGGCCGGATCGACCTTTCACAGGCGGAAGCGGTAATGGACCTTATCAGGGCCAAAACAGACCGTGCCATGAACGTAGCACTGGGCCAAATGGAAGGGCGGCTTTCCAAGCTGATTACCGGTTTGAGGCAAGAGATTTTGGAGACCGTGGCGCATGTAGAAGTGAACATTGATTACCCGGAGTATGATGATGTAGAGGAAATGACTCATCAAATCCTCGTAGATAAAGCGACTTATATCCGCGGACAGATCCAGAAGATTCTCCAGACGTCCCAGCAGGGGAAAATTCTGCGTGAAGGCCTGTCAACCGTCATCATCGGGCGGCCCAATGTAGGGAAATCTTCCTTGCTCAACAGCCTTGTACAGGAAAATAAGGCCATTGTGACTGACATTCCGGGCACGACGAGGGACGTCATTGAAGAATATGTCAACGTCAGGGGCGTGCCCCTCCGCCTGGTGGATACGGCTGGGATCAGGGAGACGGAAGACATCGTGGAAAAGATCGGGGTTGAACGGTCGCGGAAAGTATTGAAGGAAGCCGATCTCATCCTGCTTGTACTCAATTCCAATGATGATTTTACAAAAGAGGATGAACAGCTGTTTGAAGCGGTGAAAGGAATGGATGTCATCGTCATCGTCAACAAAACAGATTTGCCTAGAAAAATAAATATGGATAAAGTTCATGAGGCTGCTGAAAATCATAAAATCGTCACGACCAGCCTGCTGGAAGAGAAAGGGATCGATGATCTGGAACAGGCCATTGCGTCCATGTTTTTCGAGGGTGAACTGGAGGCAGGCGATATGACGTATGTTTCCAACAGCCGGCATATTGCCCTCTTGAACCAGGCATTGCAGGCGATCGAAGATGTACTGGAAGGAATCGATGCCGGAACGCCAATCGATATCATCCAGATCGATTTGACACGGACATGGGAGCTGTTGGGGGAAATCATCGGAGATACCGTGCAGGAAAGCTTGATCAATCAGCTTTTCTCGCAATTCTGCCTTGGGAAATAGCATTTGGGAAACAGAACAACTGGAGGAATGATACATGACTCAGACATATGAGGCAGGCGAATATGATGTCATTGTGATAGGAGCTGGCCATGCCGGGTGTGAGGCGGGGCTTGCTGCTGCCAGAATGGGCGCAAAAACGCTGATGATCACCATCAATCTGGACATGGTTGCTTTCATGCCGTGCAATCCGTCCATCGGAGGACCTGCCAAAGGGGTGGTCGTAAGAGAAATCGATGCGCTAGGCGGAGAAATGGCAAGAAATATTGATAAAACATACATCCAAATGAGGATGCTGAATACAGGAAAAGGCCCTGCCGTACAGGCATTGAGGGCGCAGGCTGATAAATTCCAGTATCAGCACGAAATGAAACACACACTGGAAAATGAGAAAAATCTGACCCTCCTGCAAGGGATGGTCGATGAGCTTGTCGTGGAGGACGAAGTCTGCAAAGGCGTCATTACCATGACAGGGGCAATCTATCGGGGAAAGACCGTCATCATCACCACAGGAACCTTCCTCCGCGGCGAAATCATTCTCGGAGAATTGAAGTATTCGAGCGGACCGAATAACCAGCAGCCGTCCATCAAACTGTCCGAGCATCTCCAAGAGCTCGGATTTGAAATGGAACGGTTCAAAACAGGAACTCCGCCGCGCGTGAATAGCCAGACCATCGATTACAGCAAAACGGAAATCCAGCCCGGAGACAAGGAACCGCGCGCATTCAGCTACGATACAACAAAGTTTATCACCGATCAGCTGCCGTGCTGGCTCACGTACACCAATGAACGGACCCATCAGCTTATTGACGAAAATCTCCATCGCTCGCCGATGTTTTCAGGCATGGTGAAAGGGACTGGCGCCCGTTACTGTCCATCCATAGAGGACAAAGTGGTCCGGTTCTCCGACAAGCCAAGGCACCAGATTTTCTTGGAGCCTGAAGGGCGACATACAAACGAAGTATATGTTCAGGGATTGTCCACCAGCCTTCCGGAAGAAATCCAGCAGCAGCTGCTGACGACAGTGCCAGGTCTGGAAAATGCCCGCATGATGAGGGCAGGCTATGCCATTGAATATGATGCCATTGTACCGACTCAGCTTTGGCCGACGCTTGAAACGAAAAAAATCAAGAATCTGTATACTGCCGGCCAAATCAACGGAACATCAGGTTACGAAGAAGCAGCAGCACAGGGTCTGATGGCGGGCATTAATGCAGCCAGAAATGCGTTCGGCAAAGAGGAAGTCATCTTGAGCCGTTCGGATGCCTATATCGGGGTCCTGATCGATGATCTTGTCACGAAAGGTACAAACGAACCATACCGGCTGCTGACATCTCGTGCGGAATACCGTCTCCTGCTCCGCCATGATAATGCGGATCTGCGGCTGACCGAAATCGGTCATCGCATCGGGCTGATTTCCGCAGAGCGGTATGCAAGGTACCAGGAGAAGAAAGCGGAGATTGAAAGTGAAATCAAGCGTCTGCGTTCCGTGATTCTGAAACCGAATGCCGAAACGCAAGAAGTCATCCGCGAAGCGGGGGGAAGCAGCCTGAAAGACGGGATCCGTGCCTCCGATCTGCTGAAACGGCCTGAAATGTCGTACAGACAGATCGCCAGCCTGACACCGCCAGAGGCAGAACTCGATAAAGAAGTTGTGGAACAGGTAGAAATCCAAATTAAATACGAAGGGTATATTGAAAAATCCCTTCAGCAAGTGGAAAAGCTGAAAAAACTTGAAGATAAAAAGATACCCGAAAATATTGATTATGATGCCATCAACGGGATTGCCACTGAAGCCCGCCAGAAACTAAACAAGGTGCGGCCACTTTCCATTGCACAGGCTTCCCGGATCTCAGGCGTGAACCCGGCAGACATTTCCATCCTGCTTGTCTACATTGAGCATGGTAAAATTGCAAAAGTAGCCGGAGAAGATGTGTAGGGAAGGACGTACAGATGAACACAGACCAATTTTTGCTTGAGCTTGAACAGAGGGGAATCCGCCTGGATTCCCGGCAGCTTGGCCAATTTGAACGCTATTTTGAGCTTCTTGTGGAATGGAACGAAAAGATGAACCTGACCGCCATCACTGAAAAGGAAGAAGTGTATTTGAAGCATTTCTTTGATTCTGTCAGCGCCTCTTTCTTTTTAGATTTGAATGGGCCGCTGGCACTGTGTGATGTAGGGGCCGGAGCTGGATTTCCGAGCATTCCGCTTAAAATATGTTTTCCCGACCTTCAGGTGACAATCGTTGATTCATTGAACAAACGGATTACATTCCTGGAGCATTTGGCCAAGGAACTGGGGCTTACAGGTACATCTTTCTATCATGACCGGGCCGAAACCTTTGCCAAAAAAAGCGATTTTCGGGAGCAGTTCGATATCGTGACGGCCCGTGCCGTCGCCAGAATGTCCGTCCTGAGCGAACTGTGCCTGCCGCTTGTCAGGGAAGGCGGGCTGTTTGTTGCCATGAAGGCGGCAAATGCCTCGGAAGAACTGAAAGCGGCCGAAAAAGCCATCGGCCTTCTGGGTGGCAAAGAAACGGCGGTCCATCCTTTTACATTGCCGATTGAGGAAAGTGAACGGAATATTATTGTCGTCAAAAAAGGTAAAAAGACACCGAATAAATATCCTCGAAAGCCCGGAACTCCCAACAAGCTGCCGTTGGAGTAGTCTTCCGGCAAGTTTCCGGCCGGCGTGCCGATTAAAGCAGGAACTTGCAAAATAATATAGAATGAAGTAATAAGGGAGTTTTATATTAAGGTGGTGTAAAAGGATGAAACATCCTTTCTCTCGTTTATTTGGTTTGGGTGATAAGGAGCTGCCGTTAGAGACAGATACAGAAGAAACGGCGATTGAACGTGAAGAGGTAAAGAAGATACCCGTTGCCGACATCGTTCCAAACCGGTTCCAGCCCAGAACCATTTTTAATGAAGCCAAAATTGAAGAGCTGGCCAGGACCATTCATACACATGGAATCATCCAGCCGATTGTCGTAAGGGAATCGGGCGATGGCCAATATGAGATCATTGCCGGGGAACGCCGCTTTAGAGCGGTTCAGATGCTTGGATGGGAAGAAGTCCCGGCTATCATCAAAAATTTGAGTGACACGGAAACGGCGTCCGTTGCCCTCATTGAGAATCTTCAGCGTGAAGAGCTGACCCCCATAGAGGAAGCGCTGGCTTACGGGAAACTGCTCGAACTGCACAATCTGACCCAGGAGGCTTTGGCACAGCGTCTCGGCAAAGGCCAGTCGACGGTTGCTAACAAGCTGCGCCTGCTGAAGCTTCCGGAAGAAGTTCAGGAAGGACTGCTGCAAAAAGCCATTTCCGAACGCCATGCGAGGGCACTGATTCCTCTGAAAGATCCGGAAAAGCAAATCCAGCTGATGAATCTCATCATCGAAAAAAACCTGAATGTGAAACAAACAGAAGAACAAGTTGTCAAGATGCTGGAAAAAGACGCGCCGAAGCCAAAACCGAAGCGCCGGGCCGTCAGCAAAGACATGAGGATTGCGGTCAATACGATCCGCCAGTCACTGTCCATGGTGGCCGACAGCGGAATTAAACTCGATTCCGAAGAAGAAGAATTTGAGGACTTTTATCAGATAACTATTAAAATACCAAAAAATAAATCTTGATTCCGTATGGAAATGGGAAGCTTGCCTGCCAAGTTTCTCATTTTTTTAGGCATATAAAGGACAATAATGGCGATTATGAAACTTTTTTTCAGCTTAAGAGAAAATAAGGGTTAATATTTGTTAAAATAGAATACATGAGTGTAATTTTTGAAGGAAGTAAAGGGCAGGTGACATCGTTGGGAAAGATTATTTCCATAGCCAACCAAAAAGGCGGCGTCGGGAAAACGACCACCTCTGTTAATCTGGGCGCGTGTTTAGCATATATCGGCAAAAAAGTGCTGCTCGTGGATATCGATCCGCAGGGAAATGCGACAAGCGGAGCCGGGATTGACAAAGGGGATGTCCACCAATGCATTTATGATGTACTAGTGGACGATGTGGAATTGCAAACCGTCATAAAAGAAACAGCTGTAGAGAATTTATATACGATACCGGCAACCATTCAGCTTGCCGGTGCAGAAATTGAACTGGTACCGACCATTTCAAGGGAAGTCCGGCTGAAAAGGGCTCTTGACCAGGTGAAAGACCAATTTGACTATATCCTGATTGATTGTCCCCCGTCATTGGGGCTATTGACCATCAATGCCCTTACAGCATCAGATTCCGTCTTGATTCCGGTGCAATGCGAGTATTATGCGCTGGAAGGACTCAGCCAGCTTTTGAATACCGTCAGGCTTGTGCAAAAGCATTTGAATCATGATTTGATGATTGAAGGCGTCCTTCTGACCATGCTGGATGCCAGAACGAATCTTGGAATCCAGGTCATCCAGGAAGTGAAAAAATACTTCCAGGACAAGGTGTTCCGAACCATCATACCGCGGAATATAAGGCTCAGTGAAGCTCCGAGCCATGGGGAGCCGATCATTGTATACGACCCGAAATCCAGGGGAGCGGAAGTTTACTTAGATCTTGCAAAGGAAGTGGCTGAAAATGGCTAAAGGTCTGGGGAAAGGGATCAATGCTTTATTTGCAAACATGGATGTTGGCACAGAAGAAACAGTTCGGGAAATCAGCCTTAAAGAGATCAAACCCAATCCATACCAGCCGCGGAAAGTGTTCACGCCAGAAGCGATTGATGAATTGAAAGAATCGATCCTTCTGCACGGTGTTCTTCAGCCCATCATTCTCCGAAAAAATATCAAAGGCTACGAAATCGTGGTGGGGGAGCGCCGTTACCGTGCGGCAAAGGCTGCCAAGCTGCAAAAGATTCCGGCTGTTGTACGTGAATTGACCGATCAGCAGATGATGGAACTGGCCATCCTGGAAAACCTCCAGCGGGAAGACTTGACACCCATTGAGGAAGCGGCTGCCTACCAAACCCTTATGGACAAGCTGCAGCTGACTCAGGAAGAGTTGGCTAAAAGGCTGGGGAAGAGCAGGCCGCATATTGCCAACCATTTGCGTCTGCTGTCGTTGCCGAAAAGCATCCAGAACGACATTACGGATGGAAAGCTTTCCATGGGACACGGGCGTACACTTCTTGGCCTGAAACGGAAAGAAAAGCTGGAAGCCATCGCCCAGCAGTCTGTTAAGGAAGGGTTAAATGTACGCCAGCTTGAGAAGCTTGTACAGCAGATCAATGAAAATGTTCCACGTGAAACAAAGAAGCCGAAACCCGTAAAGGATATTTTTATCAGGGAACGGGAAAGCAGCCTTCGTGAAAAATTTGGCACAACCGTAACAATCAAACAATCAAAGAAAAAAGGCAAAATAGAGATTGAATTTTTATCAAAGGAAGACTTGGAACGGATTCTCGATATCCTGGATCAGTCAGATGCCCTTTAATAACAGGTTCAGCAGCAGTTGAGGGTGAAACTGAATGTCTTCCCCTTGCCATCAGTCCGATGGCTTTTTTCTTTCTCAAAAACTCAACATAAAGATTAGGTGAAAATATGGTACTGCTTGGGACAATCGTCAATGCGTTATGCATCATCATCGGGGCATTCATCGGCCAATTTCTGCGCCGTATCCCCGAAAAAATGAAGTCCACCGTCATACATGGAATTGGACTGGCCGTCATGGTGCTTGGCCTCCAGATGGGACTGAAAAGCGAAAACTTCCTCATTGTCATTCTCAGCATTGTGATCGGTGCGGTCCTCGGTGAATGGTGGGGGCTGGAAGAAAAGCTAAATCAGCTGGGAACATGGCTCGAAAAGAAAGTGGGGTCGAACGGACAGGGGAGCATTGCACAAGGCTTCGTAACGGGAACGCTGATTTTCGTCATCGGAGCCATGGCCATTATTGGGGCATTGGACAGCGGAATCCGCGGAAGCCATGAAGTGCTTTATCTGAAAGCCATCATAGACGGATTCACCGCTTTGATTCTTACAACGACCCTCGGGATCGGCGTCATTTTTTCAGCCATTCCGGTGTTTCTTTACCAAGGGCTTATTGCTCTTTTTGCTACCCAGATAGACCGATGGGTCCCGAAAGAACTGATGGATATGTTTATTTTGGAGATGACAGCGACAGGAGGAATCATGATCTTTGCCATCGGGCTGAACCTTGCCGGCATTACAAAAATCCGGGTGGCCAACCTGCTCCCAGGCATTCTTATTGTTGCGGTTATCGTCAGCATCATATATGGATACCATCATTATCTTGTGTAAAGGAATAGGGCTTTCCAATTAAGCAGGAAGAGACTTTTTCTGTTCTTAACCGAGAAATGATAGTATCGTCCCAGCCCGCTTGTTTGCTGTTGCTTGCAGTGCAGGCCGGGAATGGCATGAGCTTAAGACTCCGCGCGGCGCGAAGGGGCTGAGGCGGGAGGCAATGCCCGCGGAAAGCGACCGACCAAACGGAGAGCAACAAACTCATCACATCAGATCAAACTGCTTTTACACTTTCATATATATTAAAGAGGACTATCACAGAAAACCAATTTTCACTGACTTTCTGGATAGTCCCTTTTCAGTTGACGGTTTCTTTCCTTTCAGGTTCGAGCTTCAAGCGAGGCTTTCTCGCTGCATACGCGCGGTCTGCCTCCACAATTCCCGCAGCAATC
>DATBUB010000299.1:0-3627 GCA_036516555.1 Bacillaceae bacterium | reverse complement strand
AATCGCCATCTTATCCAATACACTCCAGGATTTGATGGGCGGAAGCATTCCAGCCATCATGACCGTCATCATTATTTTGGCTTTTCTGGGTTCTTTGGTTGCCAAAACGGTCAAGCCTTTATACATTGAAAAGTCTGCTTTTCTAAAAGCTTTGTTTGATGTTCATCCGGTTTGGTTTGCTGCCCGTTTCCTGGCTTCCGTTTTTGCGGTAATGGTATATTTCAAATTGGGCCCTGAGGCCATCTGGTCGGAAAATACAGGCGGAATGCTTCTGACAAGCCTCCTTCCCATTCTGTTTTCCGTCTTCCTGTTCGCCGGATTGTTTCTGCCCCTTCTCCTCAACTTCGGGCTGCTGGAGCTGTTCGGTGCATTGCTGACAAAATTCATGAGGCCCGTTTTCAGACTGCCTGGGCGTTCTTCGATTGACGCTATCGCATCATGGCTTGGAGACGGAACGATCGGGGTTTTACTGACAAGCAAACAGTACGAAGAAGGTTTTTATACAAAACGCGAAGCGGCCATCATCGGTACGAGCTTCTCGGTAGTTTCCATTACCTTCAGCCTCGTGGTCATTGATCAGGTCGGCCTGACCCGTTACTTTGTGCCATATTATTTGACCGTTACCTTTGCAGGTATGGTTGCCGCTTTTATCTTGCCCAGAATCTGGCCGCTTGCGGGAAAACCGGATACGTATGTGGATGGAAGGAAAGCGGACGATAACATGGAAGCCATTCCGGAAGGGTACTCCCGCGCGGGATACGGTTTTGAGCAAGCTTGCCTGAAGGCCAGAAAAAGCAGCAGTGTAAAAGAATTTTTCCTGGATGGAAGCAAAAACATTCTTGATATGTGGGTCGGTGTTGCACCGATCGTTATGGCATTAGGAACCGTTGCACTTGTCATCGCTGAGTATACGCCGGTATTCCAGTGGCTGGGCATGCCCTTTATCCCATTGCTGGAACTCCTGAGAGTCCCTGAAGCACAAGCAGCATCCCAGACACTCGTGGTCGGTTTTGCGGACATGTTCCTTCCTGCCATCCTTGCAGAGGGCATCCAATCGGATATGACCCGCTTTATCATTGCCAGCGTATCTGTCACGCAGCTGATTTACATGTCGGAAGTGGGCGGCTTGCTGCTCGGTTCCAAAGTTCCTGTGGGCATGAAAGACCTGATCATTATCTTCCTGCTTAGAACCCTGATTACCTTGCCAATTATCGTGCTTATTGCCCATATGATTTTTTAATGTATTAAAAGGCCAGTCCCGATAAGGGACTGGCCTTTTACTGTTTAAGCAAATAAGCTCTGATCATAAAAAATGTGATTTCTTCAGGCAAGCGCTCTTTGATGGGAACAAGCCTTTCGGTTCCTGCTTCTGCTGCTGCAGCCTCAATCAGCGCCTCGTATTCTTCGGGTACAAAGGTTGACCATTCAACCTCCATCCCTTCCTCCGAACATTTGATCAAATGGCCTTCAACCGTACGCTCGGTAATTCTGCGGCTGGCTGCAATTTCCTGTATGGAGTGTCCCTCCAGGAGCATGCGGTAGGTGATGTGGTGACTCGGCTCTTTATCCCCCGGCGCAACGGCCTCTTTCTTGTTATCTATTTTTATGGATATAGGCACAGCCGTATTTACTGGCCTTACAATTACCTTTTCGCTGCAGTATTCTGAAATGGCTGCAAGAAAAGCCTGTCCATATGCCAATAATTTCTGTTCGCCGACACCCTTAACCTGAAGCAGCTCCGATTCATTTGCCGGCATGCTTGCACTCATCTCTTTCAACGTGGCATCGGAAAAAATAATATACGGAGGCACTTTTTCCTTCTCTGCGATGTCCTTTCGGATACCGCGAAGCTTTTCGAACAAGTCGTTATCCTCGATGATTTGGGAGATTCGAACCTTTTCTTTCCTCAATACCGGCTCCTTTCCCCTCAGCACATTTCCCGCTCTTTCGGTAAGCATTAGAATGGGATAGGCACCGTCAGATGGGCGCAAATAACCTTCTGCTGTCAGAAAGTCAATGAATTCACTGACTTCCTTCTGTGTTTTCTCTTTCATAATCCCATAAGTGGATAATCGGTCAAAACCAAAGCTGGTGATTTTCTTGTCGGCAGATCCGGTTAAAACCTTCGTAATCATGGTTTTTCCAAAACGCTCATTCATTCGCCTGATGCATGATAACACCATCTGCGCCTCAACAGTGGAATCGATCTGCTCACGATCATCTGTACAGTTGCCGCATTTTCCGCACTCCAGAGCATCTTCTTCGCCAAAATAATGAAGGATAAACTGCTGCAGACATGATTCTGTATGCCCGTAGGCAATCATTTTTCTCAGCTTGGAATACTCATTTTCCTTGCGGCTCTCATCCATTTCTGACTGATCAATCAGGAAAGACTGGATTTGGCTGTCCTGAGGAGCAAACAGCAGAATACAGTCGCTTTCCTCACCATCACGTCCCGCCCTTCCTGCTTCCTGGTAGTACGATTCCATGTTTCGGGGAATGTGATAGTGAATGACGAAGCGCACGTTGGATTTATTGATCCCCATTCCGAAGGCGGAAGTTGCCACCATCACCGAAATATCATCATATAAAAATCGTTCCTGATAATCGTTTCTTTCTTTTTCAGACATGCCGGCATGATATTTCCCGGCAGAGATCCCCCTAGACTCCAGATGGCGGTGGAGCCTCTCCGTTTCTTTTCTTGTCGCAGCATAAATAATTCCTGACTGGGTGCGGTTTTTGCTGATATAGTCTGTCAAAAACCGGTCGCGATCCTGGCCTTTTACGACCTGAAAGCGAAGGTTCTCCCGAGCAAATCCCGTTACGACCGCATTGCCTTCTTGAATATGGAGCTGTTCGCAAATATCCTGCTTCACTTGGGGAGTAGCCGTGGCGGTCAGTGCCAATACGGTCGGCCTTGGCTGAATTCGGCCGACCAAACGCTGAATCATTAAATAGCTTGGGCGAAAATCATGGCCCCATTGTGAAATGCAATGAGCTTCATCGATGGCAATAAGGGAAATATGGACGCCTTCCAGCATCCTCAAAAATGAAGGTGCTTCCAGCCGCTCCGGTGCTATATAAACAAGTTTATACTCTCCATTGTATATGCCGGCAAGACGCTGGCTCATTTCGGCAGCGGGTACACTGCTGTTGATGTACGTGGACGGGATGCCAGTCTTCTCCAAGGCGTCCACCTGGTCTTTCATCAAGGATATGAGAGGGGAAATGACGATGGTGATGCCGCGAAGCATCAATGCAGGTATCTGATAACAGACAGATTTGCCGCCGCCTGTCGGCATAATGGCGAGCGTATCCTCTCCCTGCATGACGTTTTGGATGATATCCTCCTGGCCTCTTCGAAACCCGCTGTAGCCAAAGTGAGTCTGAAGAAGGCTTTTTGCCTTTGTTAACAAATCGCTGACCCCCAAATTAACTGTTGGTTCTATTATACCAAAATAAGGAGCTTTCGGCGGTCTTTGGCCCAATGAAATTGAAGACAGAGGCTCATCATTTTTGCGATATTTCGAACGGGGCGGGACTGATAAGTGTTGTGGGGATTTGGATCATTTAGAGGCGGTTGCATTGCTTTTATGTGCGGGCTCGACCCTTTTTGTCCTTACCCGC
>DATBUB010000298.1:0-6507 GCA_036516555.1 Bacillaceae bacterium | reverse complement strand
TTTACCACTTTCATATAAGCATCTTTGTTAACAGCATAGTTCATCGCTTTTCGTACTTTTTCATTATTAAATGGCTCTTTGAACGTATTGATTGATACGTATCTTGCAATGGTAGATTGGGTTTCTTTAATTTTGACATTTTTATTTTCTTTAAAATCTTTTACGCTTTGCTGTGGCACCGGGTAGACAAAATCGGCTTCTCCTGTTTTCAGCATCGCCGTACGTGACCCATTTTCCGGCACTGGCTTGAAGACTACCTTCTCCACATTAGAACTGTCCTTATCCCAGTATTCATCATACTTTACCAACTCCAGCGAATCCCCTTGATTCCATTTGCTGAACTTGAATTGGCCTGTCCCCACCGGATTCATCGCCAAATCCTTGCTTTCATCACTAATGGCTTTGGGGCTGACCATCAAAACCATCGCAAATTTATTGAGCATGGCGCTAAAAGGCTGATTCAGCTTGAATTTCACCTCGTAATCGCTAACCACTTCCATCGATTCTACATAGAGAAAATTACGTTTAGCCCTCAGATTCTTGCTGTCATCCATGATTCGGTCGTAGTTTGCCTTTACCGCCTCTGCGTTGAACGGTTCCCCATCATGGAAAGTGACACCTTCCCTTAATTTAAACGTATACGTCAATGCATCTTCACTTACTTCGTATTTTTCTGCCAGTACTGGCACAACATTCATATCTTTATCGAAACCAACCAAGCCTTCATACATTGCTCTTGTTCCCATGATGGAAACAGTGTCTCCGGCGTTATGCGGATCTAGCGTAACAAAGTTTTGGTCAAGCGCAATATCGACCACCTTGTCGTTTTCCTTTTTTCCGCTGCTTTTTTCGTTGTTTGAAGAGCAAGCGGATAGAGCCAGCATGGCCGCCACAATCAATACGAATCCCCAAATCTTTTTTTTCATTTGATTTTCCCCCAACTTATAAAATGATTTTTGTTTCTCCAATCACTTTGCCGCTATCATTCAATATGTCCGTAGATTTCAATTGAAGTAAGCGTTCGATAGTGGCGTTGTTCCCATAATGGATTTTCTTTAATACCTCCGCCACTAATAACGGCCAAATCAATTCAGTGCCACTGAGGACCTTTAATGCGATAGATAGCTTTTCTTTCTTTAATGCCAGGCAGTAAACGCCTTGAGCCCCGCCTTTGGCGATGATGTTATCGTCTTCCAGCAAAGCCGTACAAATAAATTGATGCGAAGCCACAATTTCGGGGTGGGCATTCATTACTTGTCCAATCTTAACAGCTGCCTTTGATGTCTCTTCGTCTTCAATCATGTCTGGAACAGCAAACTTCAAATAAGAAAGGGCCATGTTTTTGAGTGGGACTCCGTGTACCGGAACTCCGCATCCATCCGTTCCTGTTTGGATTTTTTCCATAGGAGTTTCGGTTAATTGTGACACTAACCGGAGAATCTCTTGCTGTAACGGATGATTCAATTGTTCATATGTATGAAGGTCGTATCCCTTCTCTCTTGAATAAGCTAGAAAACCCAAGTGCTTTCCGGAGCAATTATGCAGCAGCCTGCGTTTTGGCTTATGCTCCCAAATATAAGCGTTTTTAGGCGCCTCATTTAAGGGGTAGCTGTGTCCGCACACCAGCAAGTCCTCTGCCAGGTTCAACTTCTTAGAGAGGCTTTCCAGACTAGATTGATGATAGGATTCCCCCCGTTGGGATGCAGTGAATAATGCCGCTTCTTGCATCGTCAGGTTATACTTTTCCATGATATTTGCAGAAAAAACCGGAATGGCTTGAAGCGGTTTCATAGCTGACCGATAAAATACCGACTGATGGATATCCCCCTTTGAATAAACCACCTCCTTATTCTGATCAATTACAACAATTGTTCCTTGATGGACATTTTCTAATGCCTCACCTCTGTATTCCTCTGCAATGATTGGAAATGACATGATTAAAACTCCCTGCTGAACGTGATATTTTTTATGAATTGCTGGTGGACGCTCATTGCTGCTCCATGTACTACCCCCATTTCCCCTACCTTTGCTGTCCTAAGATGGAAGGTATTGTTTATGGGTGTCCAAAGTTTTTGAACCGTGTGTTCAAAAACCCGTTCTCTGAATCCGGGAAATCTCTCTATTAGATTTCCGGTTAAAACCACCGTGTCCGGATTGTACATACAGACGACATTATTAATCGTTAACGTGGCATAGGTTACCGCTTTATCAATTATATTGGTCGCCCACTTTTCTCCTTTTTCATAATCATCAATAATCTGGGAGATGCATGTGACAGGCTTTGTTTTAGATGCCTCATCCAATAAAAATCCTTCGGCAATGTACGTTTGCAAGCAGCCAAAATTTCCACATGGACAATAAATTCCATAAGGGTCCACAATCGTATGTCCGACTTCTCCTGAAAAATTCCCGCCTCCGCGATAAATTTCACCTTTTGTTATTAATGCGGAGCCTACCCCGCTACCGAACGTGATCATAGCCATTGTTTCTTTCTCTGGCACCTTGTCTATATTAAATTCAGCAAGAGCTTTTAACTTCAACTCGTTATCAACGAATACCGGAAAGCCTAGTTCTTTCTCTAACATCTCCCCTAATGGCACCTGTTTCCAGTTAAGCTGAGCTGATAGCTTCACGAAGCCGCTTTCATTTTGAATCAGTCCTGGAAGACCCACACAAACACCAGCAATTTGCTGAAAAGTGAAACCCTCATCTTTCTTTATCTGCTTAATTTTCTCTGCAATGAATTTTACCGTTTCATCTGGCTCCATGCTTATGTATTCAAAGGTCCTCTGTACAGCACACTCCATGAGAAAGTCCATAAAGCCAATCCGGATCTGTTTTTCATCAATTTCAACACCTATAGATATGACAGAACTGCCATTAGGAACAAAATAGGTGGCCTTTCTTCCAACTGCATTGCCCGCCAGACTAATTTCTTTAATAAGTCCTAATTCCAGCAAGGATCCAACAATTCTTGAAGCCGAAGTGGGGCTCATCATCGTCTGTTTGGCAATCTCTGCTCTGGAAATAGGTCCCTGGTTCAGAATGAGTTCCAAAACCAAACTCTGGTTTTCCTTCTTTAAGTAATCTTGCGTTTTTATTTTCATCAGCACATTCTTCCTATCATGTTAATAATAGATGGTACTTTCAACGTTTTTTTATCAATTTCATTCGTTTTTAAGCATTTTACGGTATTGTTTTTAGTTATTTTCTCCAGTGGTGTTAATATGGATTATAAATTGTTAAGAAAAGTCCGTCAATCAATTTTTTAGAAATGATTATCCTTAACCGATTTAAAGAAAGGTTCGTTTATCTGCAAACGCAATAAAAAACCGAAGAAAAAACCATACTAAGGTTTTTCTTCGGTTTAATGTCTCCTGATAAATTGAGCCGTTTATAGAATGACAGAGTTGACGGAAATGGACTGGAGCAGGTCTTCTATATTGGCGAAGCCCAGGCTTTCGATTGTACGTGCCTGCTCAAAATAATCTTCGCCTACCATGGTTCCAGCCAAAGTAATGATGGAATCCGCCACGGGGGTAGGCACACCAAGGTGCTTGCCGAGCGAGTGCAGGAGACCGAGGCCGATTGGTACATCTTCCGTGATATAACGATTGTCCACGCAATCGGTACGGAGGTCCCTTACGCTTTCGGCGTAAATATCGAACGCTTCATCCTTGCTGTATTGGCTTGGATTCTCGAAGGTGCGGACCATGAACTCATCAAGATACGTACGCGGTGTAGCATGAATCTTGTTGAGGACACTGATCTTTTCCTGATCCAGCTCTTTTGCGACCTTCCAGGTAGAGGGAGTGAAACCTTCGGTATACATGGAGAAATTGCCGTTTGAGTTTTCAATGTAGGCGGCATTCAGAGCAATCCCTACTGTGTGCATGATCAAGTTGGGGTTATGGAGGGCGACTTCCGCAATATTTTCGCGTTCAATGCAATGGCCGATAATGGGCGTCAATACGGAGCAGGCTTCTTTCACACGGTCAGCCGGAAGCGTGGCAATGGGATGGCCGTAATTCTTGGAGTATACTTTCACCGTTCCCGGTTCCGTTACGCGGCAGCTGTACGGAAGGGTTTCCCCTTCGACAAACAGAGGAGCTTCCTTTTCCCTCCCAATGCGCTTCAGCTCGTTCATAAACATGACGCTTCCAAGATAGCCGGGGCATATGTAGACAATTTGATTTTTGTGCACGTACGGAGCGAGTGCCTTAGCCAGCTTTTCATGATAGTTGGATACATAATAGACGAGAATGATATCAGCGTCCGGTATCGCTTCTGCCGGGTCATGTGTCACTTCCCTCAGCGGAAAAACGCCTTCCCCTTCAATCCCCTGAAGGCTGATCAGACGGCTTTCCTTCAGCCTGTCAAAATGGTCGCACGGGCGGCTGCTTAATTTGAGCATGCTTACGTTATGTCCATCCTTGGACATGCAGGCAGCTGCGGCCGATCCGCCATGTCCTGAACCAACAATTGTAATGTTCATCTTGATTTCTCCTCCCGTTTGAATGATATTTTGTGATCAGTACTTGGTGCTTTTTGTGAAATGTTTCACATTCTTTCTTTAAAAAGATAGCAACCTCTTGCGGTGGGCAGAGTGCCGCCCCTATTCTATTCCCTCTAGCAAATAGTGTTAAACATGTGAATTGTGTGGAAGTCGTTTGGGGGGTGTTTGGGTGTTGTTTGGGTGCCTGGCACCCAAACGATTGAGAAAATTGGGAATCGTGTCTGAGTTGTGTTGGTGCCTGGCACCGGAGCAATTGGTAATATTCGGAATCGTTTTGGTGCCAGGCACCCGCGCAATTCTCACACAATTCCACCAAAAAAACCCACCTCCCAAAACAGGAGCTGGGTTTCTGCACAGCCTTAAATATGGGTCTTATCCATCGCCAGCTGATCCTTCGGCAGCGGCTTCAGGGAACCATCATTATTCAGAACATGGCGCCATGTATAGCGCGGCTCATAATCAAGGATTTCCCGTGCCTTATCAATGGCCATCAGCGTCTCATGGCCTTTGACTTCCTTCTTCATGTGCACATCCGGGAAATATTTTTTCACCAAGTCCTCACTGAGGTCCGGCATGATGGTATCCGGGGCCGTTATGTGGAAGATTTGGTTTCCCAGATTTCTCTTTTCCACTGCAAGGAGGCAAGCCCTGGCCGCGTCCCTCACATCACAATAGGCCCAGGCATTTTTCTTTTGGATCTCCTTTTGTTCATCATTCCAATGCATTTTGGGGATTTTATGGTATTCATCAGGCTCATATATATTGGCAAAACGGAGAGCCACAATATCCGTCTTGGTAAGCTTGTGGAACATCGTTGAAAGGATTTCAGTCAGCCGCTTTGCCATCGCATAGGAGGACTTCACGACCGGCGGATGATCTTCGTCCACCGGCAGGTAGCTGAGCTGTTCGGCCACAAACGGATAGCCAAGAACCGTTTCGCTCGAAGCCCATACAAGCTTCGGGATCTTGAAGTCCTTGCAGGCTTCAAGAATGTTAAAATTAACGAGCATATTATTTTCAAAAATAGCTTGGGATGTATTCCTCACATCCGTAGGAATATTTCCAAGATGCACTACGGCATCACTGCCTTTTAACAGCTGGCAAACCTGCCCGTAATCGCGCAACTCTACCTGGATGAATTTCTTCGAGGCAGATTCCTCTCTTAATTTCTTGTCCGTTGCAATTACATCATGACCCGCTTGCAAAAGTGTCCTTACCGTCCATCTGCCGATCTTTCCGGCTGCTCCTGTCACCACTATTTTCACCATTCACCCGCTCCTTTATGTATGTTATCCAGGCTGAAGGAAACCAAGGCGTGGATTCCCAAATACTCCTTTAGATTTCCCATTTGTACCTGTTTTATGGTTTTCTGCCTATAGCAAAAAATGGTGAATCGATACGTGACAGGCCAAGTTAACTTAATCAATCGTTTGATTAAAAGAAATACCCGGTATTAAGACGATTCGCAGTAAAGCAAGTCGTCTTAATACCGGGCATTTTTTGTAAAATGGCTTTTCTAAATAGACAGCTCTTCCATTGCTTGTTTGACGAAAAAGGCATGTCTCTCTCTCATTCTTTTCTCGACAACTTCATCCAAACCCCATTCAGGAAAGGCGGACAAGCGAAGTGCCGCACATAAATCCCAATAAGGGAGATGTATGAAGTCCATATTTCCCACCAAGGATCGATATTGATCGGTAAAATCTTTCATGGCTTCCACTCCGAATTGGAATAGGATCTCTAGCCTTCCATTAGCAAGATCGGCCAGCGGATCCCCTACAGCTGCATCTTCCCAGTCGATGACGGCTGCAAGCCTGCCATTTCTCCAAAGTGTATTTCCTGGCCAAAAATCTCCATGAAGCAGGGTATGCTTATTGCGGGACGGCAATGGCCAGACTGACTTTAATACTCGCTTTATGAACCCCTTATGCAATGAATCGTCCTTATCGGCAGAGCTGTTTTCCAACATTTCTCTAAACACATCTTCCTGA
>DATBUB010000297.1:0-1844 GCA_036516555.1 Bacillaceae bacterium | reverse complement strand
ATGAATACAAAAATGACCGCTACAACGAAAATCCCGGATTGTATGACAGGGTAATCCCGAAACTGAATGGCATTGTAAATGTAATTTCCGATCCCGGGCCAGCTGAAAATTGTTTCGGTCAGGATGGCCCCTCCCAATAGGAGGCCTGTCTGAAGTCCAATCATGGTCAATACAGGTATAAAAGCATTTTTCAAGCTGTGCCTGTACACGACCCAAAACATGCGCAACCCCTTTGCGCGTGCTGTTCTGATATAGTCGGAACGCATGACCTCCAGCATGCTGGCACGTGTAATCCGTGCAATGATCGCCATAGGAATGGTCGCCAGCGCAGTCCCTGGCAGAATCAGGTGTTTGATTACCTCTGAAAATTGGTCAAGCCTTCCTTGTATAAGAGTGTCAATCAAATATAGGTGTGTGATGGCCATAACCGGATCCCGGATATTGTCCCTTCCGTTAGTCGGCAGCAGGTCGAGCTGCAGGGAGAATACATACTGTCCCATCAGGCCAAGCCAAAAGATGGGGATGGACACACCGATCAATGCAAGCAGCATGGCGGTATAATCAAACCATGAATTTTGGAACCATGCTGAGATGATCCCGGCGTTTACCCCGATAAAGACAGCCACAATCATCGCCACTAAGGCCAATTCAATGGTGGCAGCCATGTAGGGCCAAATCTCGTCTGAAATGGGGTTTCCGGTTCTCATGGACATGCCGAGGTCACCCGCCAGCAATTGTTTTATATATGTAAGAAACTGGACGTGATAGGGATCGTTCAGCCCCATTTTTTCCCTGAGTGCGGCAATAGCCGATTCCGTGGCCTGCTGACCCAGAATTAACTGGGCTGGATCACCGGGAATAGCATGAATCAATGAAAAAACAATGAGGGACATGCCCAAAAGCACCGGAATCAATAGGGCAATCCGTCTTACCGTGTATGCCAGCAAAGTATCACCCTCTCTGCTTTGTCTTTTATAAATCGTGGAATATGTAGGAAATAAAGGGAAGGGATCCCCCCTTCCCTTCAGTCTGCATGGCCGAAATATATCGGTTACTCTACTGTCACCTCTGCGAAGCTTTGTGAACCTGTCGGATGCGGCACAAAGCCTTTTATGGTATTTTTGCCTGCTAGCTGTGGAACCGAGTGTGCAAGTGGTACCCAAGGGGCATCTTCGTGAATGAGCTCCTGGGCTTCCTTATAAAATTCGTTCCGTTTGGATTCATCGGTCTCTGTCTGTGCTTTGATCAGGAGATCATGGACTTCTTCGCTGGCATAGCGGGAATAGTTGTTTGAACCTATGCTGTCCTTGTCCAGAAGGGCATATAGGAAGTTGTCGGCATCCCCGTTATCTCCAGTCCATCCAAGCATAAACATCGGGGCTTCCCCATCCCTGACTTTCTCCAGATATGGACCCCATTCCATTGAAACGATTTCAGCTTCAATGCCCAATTTTTCAAAATCAGCCTGGATGGCTTCTGCCACTTTTCTTCCATTAGGCATATACGGTCTTGGAACCGGCATTGCCCATAGGTCCATTTTAAATCCATCTCCATATCCTGCTTCCTCAAGCAGTGCTTTGGCTTTATCGAGGTCGTATTCATAGTCTTGGATATCATCGTTGTAACCGTTAATGGATGGCGGAATAGGGTTTTTAGCCGCTTGAGCGGTACCCTCATAGAAGTTATCAATAATCGCCTGCTTATTGATTGCATGGCTCAGTGCCTGACGTACCTTTTTATTGTTGAACGGTTCTTTCTCCACATTAAAGCCTAGGTAGCCGACGTTCATGGATGGACGTTCAAAAATTTGCAGTTTTGATTCCGATTTAACCCTGCCCACATCA
>DATBUB010000296.1:0-7546 GCA_036516555.1 Bacillaceae bacterium | reverse complement strand
ACTTGTTTTGGCATTATTCTTTCCCCCTTACAATAGTACCTATTTGTTCGCCCATTACAGCGCGTTTGATATTTCCCTTTTCCGTAAACGAAAACACGATCAAAGGTATGTCATTATCCATGCATAATGATGATGCGGTGGAATCCATGACGGCAAGGCCTTCCTTGAGCACATCCAGATAGGACAGCTGGTCGTATTTGACTGCGTCTTTATTTAATTTAGGATCGTCATTATAGACGCCGTCCACATTGTTTTTGGCCATGAGGATAACCTCTGCCTCAATTTCGGCAGCACGCAAAGCAGCTGTTGTATCTGTTGAGAAGTAAGGGTTCCCTGTTCCGGCTGCAAAGATGACCACGCGGTTTTTCTCAAGATGCCTGATTGCTCTTCTCCTGATATACGGTTCCGCCACCTGTCTCATGTCGATGGAAGTCTGGACGCGTGTTTCGATTCCAAGCTGCTCCAGGCTGTCCTGCAGGGCGAGAGAATTCATGACTGTGGCCAGCATGCCCATATAGTCTGCCGTTGCCCTGTCCATGCCCATTTCACTTCCAACTTTTCCGCGCCAGATGTTTCCGCCGCCTACGACGACTGCCACTTCCACTCCAAGCTCAGCGACTTCCTTCACTTGGCCGGCAATGGACTTGATGACAGATGGGTTGATTCCAAAACCATCGTTTCCCGCCAATGCTTCTCCGCTTAATTTAAGTACGACTCTTTTGTATTTTGGTGTGCTCATGTGTACCTCCACCATCAATATGTATTCAAAATCCTATTTTTGAAAAAAGGGAACACAGCAGTGTCCCCTATTATATTGCAGTTTGTCTATAAAAGTTGCGCAGGCTTATTTTTTCACCTGGTTCATGACTTCCTCAGCAAAATTTTCCTGACGCTTTTCAAGGCCTTCCCCTACTTCGTAGCGGACAAATGCTTTGACTTCTGCACCTTGGGATTGTACAAACTGGCGTACTTTTTGGTCAGGGTTTTTAACAAAGGACTGATCGAGAAGGCAAATATCTTCAAAGAATTTGCCAAGGCGTCCTTCAACCATTTTTGCTACGATATTTTCAGGCTTTCCTTCATTCAGCGCCTGCTGTGTAAGCACTTGGCGCTCACGCTCTGTTTCTTCAGCGGAAACTTCGTCGCGGGAGATATATTTAGGGTTGATGGCTGCAATATGCATCGCGACATCTTTGGCAACGCCTGCATCCGTTGTGCCTTCAAGCACGGTCAGCACGGCGATGCGCCCGCCCATGTGCAAGTATTCACCAAATGCGCCGTTATCAGTTTTCGTTTTGATTTCAAAGCGGCGCAAAGTGATTTTTTCTCCGATTTTGGCGATGGCTGCATTGATATACTCGCTTACTGGTTGTCCGTTGCCCATTTTTTCTTCTAAAGCAGCTTCTACAGACTCAGGCTTGTTTGCAAGCAAATGTTCGGCAAGTTCTTTCACCAATGTTTGGAAATTTTCGTTCTTGGCAACAAAGTCTGTTTCTGCATTTACTTCAAGAATGACGGCGTCGTTGCCTTGGCTCATGATGAAAGTAGTACCTTCAGCGGCAATGCGGTCTGCTTTTTTTGCAGCTTTGGCAATCCCTTTTTCACGAAGGTAATCAACTGCTTCCTCCATGTTTCCGTTTGTTTCAGTAAGAGCTTTTTTACAGTCCATCATGCCTGCGCCTGTTTTTTCACGCAATTCTTTAACCATTTGTGCAGTAATTGCCATCTTGATCGTCCTCCTTATACTATGACCCTGTCTGGTTCTATGTTTGAAAAAAGGTGATAAGTGTGTAAAACCTCTTATCACCTTCTCCTCTATCTCACGGCTTTTCAGCCAGAGTGCTGCAGTTCACTTTAATTATGCGTTGGCAGTTTCTGATTCTGTTTCCGCATCAGCTGGTGCTTCTGCTTCTGCATCTTCACCTTGTTTTGCTTCCAGAAGGGCTTCTGCCATTTTGGAAGTAAGGAGTTTTACAGCACGGATAGCATCATCGTTTGCCGGAATCACATAATCAATTTCATCCGGATCACAGTTTGTGTCCACAATGCCTACAATAGGGATATTCAGTTTGCGGGCTTCTGCAACAGCGATGCGCTCTTTGCGCGGGTCGATGATGAAGAGTGCGTCCGGTAGGCCTTTCATGTCTTTGATGCCGCCCAAGAATTTAACAAGGCGTTCATGTTCTTTTTTCAGCATGACAACTTCTTTTTTAGGAAGCACTTCAAACGTTCCGTCTTCTTCCATTTTTTCGATGGCTTTCAGACGGTCGATCCTCTTTTGGATGGTTTCAAAGTTTGTAAGTGTTCCGCCGAGCCAGCGATGGTTGACATAGTAGTGCCCAGCGCGTTCAGCTTCGTCTTTCACAGATTCCTGAGCTTGTTTCTTTGTGCCGACAAAAAGGACTTTTCCGTTATTTTCGGCAAGCTCTCTCATAAAGTTGTAAGCTTCTTCAACCTTTTTGACTGTTTTTTGAAGGTCAATGATGTAGATGCCGTTTCTTTCTGTGAAGATGTATTTCTTCATCTTCGGGTTCCAGCGGCGAGTTTGGTGTCCGAAGTGAACACCTGCTTCAAGCAATTGCTTCATGGAAATGACTGACATAGTGTTTTTTCCTCCTTGGTTTTTAAAATCCTCCGTCCCAGTCACGTTTCGTGCAGGCTGTTTGATTCAACAGCACCCTGTCACAAAATCATGGAACGTGTGTATTAACACCATCAAATAATATAGCACATACAAAAACCGCAATCAAGCAATAATTACGGTTTCTGGTGAAATTTGAGAAGCAACTCGATTTCTGTTCTTCCCTTATTCAATTTTTTTGCGATTTCCGCATGCGTAAAGCCCTTTGCCGATAATGCCATGACCTTTTCTTTCAGGCTTTCTTCCTCCCTCTCTCCCCCAGCATTCCTCACTCCGGCATCAGCACCGTCGGTACCCGATTCAATCGGGTTAATGGCTGGATCGTTAACAGCCGAATATGTTTTGGCTGCCAGCTGCTTGTAATATGAAGGTGCAGCCCCTTGGACGGCTTGGCCGGACGGGTGTGCTTTCCCATGGTCGCCAGCTTTATCTTCCTTTGCGCCGGTGTCAGCATCAGCGGCCCTGATAGACGTTACCTGTTCGATGAAACGGTCATTTTCTTCTTTCATCTGGATCAAAAAGGAAGACATGATATCTTCAGCCTCTTCCACGCTATTCCGCTGGTTCTTTTCAAGGTCGCTCAGCCTGGACTGCTTCATATATAAAATGACGACAGCCAAAATGGTCAATATGTTGAGAATAAACAATAAGAAAACAAAGATTGCCATCATCTTTCATCCCTACCCATTATAATCAATTGTCTTTCCCTTATATGGATGACTTTCAGCTGCTTTACCGGAACTTCCATTTCCCGCTTTTTGTGGAAGTTCTCGCTCATTTTTGGTTTGGGGATCTTTTTTGAGTCCGCTTTCCGGTACGATTGAGCCCGACTGGACCGTTTGGCTTTCCTTCTTGCTTTTCTTTTCCATTTCATAGGCAGCCTGGTCGTTTGAAAGCTGGCCCCTTTGCTGGAGCTGTTCTGCCATTTTGCCGGCATCGACAGTCCTGGGGAGCGCCACTTGAAGTTCAATGGTTTTAAGACTCATGGCCTTCCCCCCGTCCCGTCTTTCTTCAGCAAGGCGCTCCTAAGCTTGAGCAAAGCCTTGGAGTGGATTTGGGAAATGCGCGATGTTGACAACTGGGCGATTTCGCCAATTTCTGTAAAAGTCATTTCTTCTTTGTAGAAAAGGGCAAGAACGAGCTGTTCCTTCTCAGACAAGGTGGAAATGATCTCCGTCATTTCCTCAATTCGCTCCTTATGAACGACCTGTTCATCAGGGGATGGAACCCTCTCATCCTTGATTAAATGGGAGTGGTTCTCGCCTTCATCCTGATCATGGATATATTCATCCATCGAAAGCACATTTGCAAAAAAATGCTCATTCATCGTCTGGCATACCTCATCTGGGGTCAAACCCAATTCGCCGGCTATTTCTTCCGGTGCGGGATGGCGCATATTTTCCTGCTCCAGCTTTTCAATGGCTGCCTCGATTTTTTTGGCCTTTTCCCTCGTGCTCCTCGGAAGCCAGTCTTCCTTTCTAAGTCCATCAATTATGGCTCCCCTTATTCTGAAGGATGCATATGTATCAAACTTAAGATCCCTCGAATAATCAAACTTGTTCAAAGCATCAAGAAGGCCCATCAATCCCAAACTCTTCAGTTCTTCTCTGGAAACATTTCTGGGCAGACCTACAGAAATGCGCTGGACATGATAAGTTACCAGTGGCATGTATTTTTTTGCCAAAACATCCCCCGCATCGGCATCACGGGTACGGCTCCACTTCTCCCAGTATAACCGTTCCTCGACGGGTGCTGAATGTGTCATCTTATCTCCTCCTTCCAGTTACTCTCCTGCCGGCTGCCTGGCTGGCTTATATTGCCGCTATTCCTTTATTTACCGTACGGACTTCCATCAAGGATGTTTCAATATCAAAAATGATGGTTCTTCCGCAGTTCCCGCCTGTATCCTCAGCAGCCAGAAAAATGTGCAATTGTTCTAGAACCGTTTTTACAGCCTCTACATTACGGGGGCCGACGCGCAGCTGCTCACTTTTTGTGTCAAACTGGAACATTTGGGCCCCGCCTGCTATTTTCGCCTTAAGTCGCTCTTTCTTGCCACCTTGTGCAAGTAGGGCGTCAACAAGTTTTGTTAAAGCCGTATCGGCAAATTTAGCATGATTGATCGGTTCCCGGCCTTTCGCCAGGGCAGAATCGGGCAGCATGATATGCACCATGCCGGCAACCTTGACCACAGGGTCATATATGACCGCTCCCACACATGAACCGAGGCCAGATGTCCTGATTTTGTCGGGGGCAAGCCCCAGCTTCATTTCAGCAATTCCTACCTTTATTGTTTCTGGACTACCCTTCATCTATATCTACTCCAACCGAACTGAATAAGACTGAAAAAGAATCTGGATCCAGCAATAGGAAGAAATGGCCGTTGACTATATCTGGATTCCTGCAGGAGTTTTCATCCAGCGACGTCTCAATCACAATGGCACAGTCCTCGGTCTGCGAAATCTCCAAAAGTCCGTAACTGATGATAGCGCCAGCCATATCGATGCTGATGGCCGGGACGGATGGTACAAGATGGAGACCGGTAAAGTCAGAAAGGGATGTGAGATAAGAGCCTATTAAAATATTCCCCAGCTCCTGCATAGCAGATATCCCCATTTCGGAATATGGGGGATGGCTGAAGGTAAACGTGTCATCACCGATCATTTTCCGGATATATTTTGTCCCCTGGTCAATAGGAAGAATGAAAAACATATTGCCGTTTGCATCGCCTTCCATCCGCAAATAAACGGCCACCACCATGTTATCCGCCCCGCCTGACAGCTCCATGATTTCATCGAATGATACAATCCTCACTGTCGGAACTTCCATATCAATCTTTTTTCCCAGAAGAACCGACAATGCGGTGGCCGCATTGCCGGCCCCGATGTTGCCAATTTCTTTCAGGACATCAAGGTGCATAGAGCTGATTTTTTTCTCATAGCCCATTTGCCGTTTCTCCAGCAGCTTCATGTGAAAGGACCTGTTCAATATCCACCAGTATCAGAAGACGATCCCCCAGCTTAACCACTCCTGCCACATAATCCTCATGGACTTCTTCGCCTGCAGCTGCCTGCATTTCTCCCGGCTCACATGGGATATCCACGACATCGTTGGCTGAATCGACGATTAAGCCTGCTTCGATACTCCCCACCTGACAGATGATAGCTCTTGTATGGTCGCTGAATTCAGCGGTGCCGATACCGAGGCGTGCTTTTAAATCCAGCATGGGAATGATGGATCCCCTTAAATTGATGACACCCTTAATATATGGAGGAACATTTGGAACCCTTGTAATTTGCTTTATTTTTTCAATTGATTTGGCATGCTGTACAGGGATGGAATATTCATGTTCATTTAACCTGAAAACTATTGCTTTATATGTTTCTGCTTGAATTTCACTCACTTCACTCACGCTCCTAGATCCATCCTATTGAATAAGGGAATTGCAGTCTATGATTAAGGCCACCTGCCCGTCTCCAAGGATGGCTCCCCCGGAAATGGCGAATACTTTTGTCAAATAATCTCCAAGTGATTTCATGACAATTTCATGCTGGCCGATAAAAGCGTCTACTGCGAGTGCAGCCCTTTTGTCTCCCTTTCTTACAATGACAAGTGGAATTTCGCCGCTTTCCTCTATGCTGTCACCAGCTTGAAAAACTTCCCCCAGATTTACAATTGGGATAATGCTTCCCCTGTAATCAACGACCTTTTTTGTATGAGCCGTCATGATTTCATCTTCACGGATGATGGCTGTTTCCACGATGGATGTAAGAGGGATTGCATACGTCTCTCCGCCAGCTTTGATCAGCAGTGCCGTTATGATGGACAGAGTAAGCGGAAGCTGAATGGAAAAGAGGGACCCTTTTCCTTCTGTTGAGTGAATCGTAATAGAACCTCCCAATGATTCAATCGCCGATCGGACCACATCGAGGCCAACCCCCCTGCCGGATATATCCGAGATGGTTTCGGCTGTTGAAAAACCCGGGGCCATAATCAGTTCGCTCGCCTGTTGATCTGTCAAGCGTTCCGCATCGTTGGCTGAAATGATTCCGTTTGACAGAGCTTTTTTGATCACTCTCTCACGATTGATACCGCCGCCATCATCCTGAATCTCAATATACACATGGTTTCCGCTGTGGAAAGCTCTCAAAATGATGGTTCCTTCTTCCGGCTTGCCTGCAGCCTTGCGGTCGCTAGGTTTTTCGATGCCATGGTCAATCGCGTTTCTAAGCAAATGGACAATGGGATCGCCGATTTCATCCAGCACTGTCCTGTCCAGTTCGGTTTCTGCCCCCACGATCTCAAGCTTCATATTTTTGTTCAAGTCTTTGGCGAGCTGGCGGACCATGCGCGGAAAACGGTTAAACACTGTTTCAACAGGCATCATGCGCATCTTCAGGATGACTTCCTGTAGGTCGCCTGACACCCTTGACAGTCTTTCCACGGTTTCAGTCAGTTCTGTATTTTGGGCATCACGGGAGATTTGCTCAAGTCTTCCTTTATCAATGACAAGCTCCTCGAATAAGTTCATCAGGAGGTTTAGCCGGTCAATGTTTACACGGATTGTTTTGTTTCCCTGTTTCTGTTCCCCTTTTGGCGAAGCCTGCTGTGCCGATGATTCGGGACTTTTATGATCCGCAGTCTGGACATTCCCCGGTTCCCCGCTTTGGATAACCTCCGCTGACTTGCCCGCAATATCTCTTACATCCACTTTTTCAATCTCAGAGACCAGCATGATTTGATTCCTGATTTCCTGAATGTCCTGATTGGTTACCAAAGCCACGGTGAATGAAGAATCAAATTCTTCCTTTTCAAGTTTTTCAACAGCCGGCTCTGATTTAATGACCTCGCCAAACTTTTCAAGAACTTCAAAAACCATATAGACCCTGGCGGTCTTCAGCAAAC
>DATBUB010000295.1:0-5526 GCA_036516555.1 Bacillaceae bacterium | reverse complement strand
GCTTCTGCATCGGCCGTATTCCTCTATTCATTCGCAACGGGGAGCGCAGGGGTACTGATTGGGGGAGCCATCTTCGGCTTCTTCTCGAACGGAATGTTTGCAGGGTATGGAGCATTAATCAGCAGTTATTATTCAGTTGACGTGAGGAGTACCGCCACAAACTCCATCTTTAACTTTGGGCGTGCGGTCGGGGGACTATCCCCTATCCTTGTCGGGTATCTTCTGCAAAACTACAGTATGACTATTGCCATGGTGTATCTGGCAGTTCTGTATTGCATATCTTTCATCGTCATGCTTACTCTTAAAAAGAGCAGGACACCTGAATTTTCGCAAAAACTTGAGGAATCACTTCAGCATTAAGGCATACAAAAACGGGAGGCGTGTTAGCGGCCTCCCGTTTTTGTTTGTTCTCCTACTCGTTATCTGGCTGCGGTTCCTCGTTTTTTGGAATCCTGCCCTTCTCTGAGCGAAGCGGAATTTCCTTCAGAAATAATGCGATCACAACCGAAACAGAAGCAACGACAGCTCCTGTCAAAAAGGTGGATGTAATCGAATAGCTCATGGCCTCTCGGATGGTATCAAGCATTTGTTCAAATATGGCTTTCGATTCCGGAGGCAAACCTTTCATTGCCGCGTTTAATTTGGGCTGATCAAGCAGGTTTTGCGGATTTTTGAAAATGGCCATTCTCTCAGCCAAAGCCGGATCCAGCTGCATGGCGTTCGCATTCTTGCCCATCGAGCCTTCAAGCTCCGCCATTTTTTCAGAAAGGTTGGAAGCCATGATGCTGCCCATTACTGCAATCCCGATGGTTCCCCCAAGGTTTCGGAACAACTGGGAGGCGGCTGTCGCGACACCCAGTTCCTTCGGAGAAACGGCGTTCTGGACTGTCAAGGAAAATACCGGCATGGCGATCCCTATTCCCAGTCCCAGTGTGATCAGGTAGATGATCAGCATATAAAGCGGGGTGTCCGGTTTCATGAAATACATGAATGCCATGGAAAGGGTCATGATGATCAATCCTCCGATGGCCATCTTTTTGTATTTTCCCGTCTTGGTCATGACCTGTCCGGCAATGGCTGCAGTTGACAGCATGGCAATGGACATCGGCATGGAAACATAGCCAGCCATCGTTGGGGAAATGCCTTTCACTCCCTGGACGAAGAACGGCACATAGATGATGGCTCCCATCATTCCGGCATTCAGGAAAAATCCAACCAGGGTGGAAACGGTAAAGACACTGTTTTTAAATAGTCCAAGCGACATGACTGGGGACTTCACCTTTGTCTGCGACCAAATGAATATGGCCATGGCCACAAGGGTTACAGCGAACAAGCCAAGGATCTGCCACGATCCCCAGGCATATTTATCCTCACCGTGACCTGCCCAGGAAAAGGCCAGAAGCATCGGCACAATGGTCAAGGTAAGAAATAGGGAACCGACATAGTCAACGGACTCCCCGGGACGTTTCTCGACTTTGGGAAAATTGATCAAAATTAACGCAAAGGCGATGATTCCGAGCGGCAGGAAAATCCAGAACACCCAATGCCAGTCGAGATGATCTACGATATAACCGCCCATTAAAGGCCCGGCAACACTGGATATTCCGAAGACTGCACTCATGACGCCGGTCCATTTCGCCCGTTCACGCGGTTCGTACAGGTCGCCGATGGCTGTGAAAACGGTGGACATGATAATGCCTGCCCCAGCCCCTTGTATGCCCCGGAAAGTGATCAGCTGAAAAATATCACCGGAGAAGCCGGAAAGGAGGGCTCCAATCATGAATAAGCCGATCCCCGTCAGGATGAATGGTTTTCGTCCGTAAATATCGGAGAGTTTGCCGACAAGCACAGAAGAAACAGTGGATGTAAGCAGATAAATAGTGATGGCCCATGAATAATAATCCATCCCGCCGAGCTTGGAAATGATCCGCGGCATTGCAATTCCAATGATGGTCTGGTTGATGGATGCAAAAAACATGGACGTGATGATGGCAATCATAATGGTGATTTTTTGTTTTTCAGTAAGGTGCTTCATGTGTTCTGCTCCTCTTCCTATTGGTCTATATTTTTCATCACCTGCTGATAAATTCGGATGAGATGGTCAATATCTTCATCGGACAAGCCGGCGAAAAAATGTTTTACGGTGCTTTTCGTTTCCATCCTGAATTTCTTCAGCACTTCGCGTCCCTTTTCCGTAATCTCTAGCATGACCACTCTGCGGTCGTTTGAGTCTTGCATTCTAAGGGCATAGCCGCTGGAAATCAATTTATTGGAAAGGCTTGTGACGGCTCCTGGTGTAATTCCGAGCCTGTCTGCAAGTACAGATACCCTTTGTGGACCGCGGTATTCCAGCATCCATAAAATCTTTCCCTGCGATGCTGACACGAGGCGATCCAAACGCTTATGCCATTCGGCGGAAATCTTTCTTTGAAACTCTAAATACAGCTCTTCAAATTCGGTCAAGCCGTTACCCTCCGGCATGGCTGCACCTCCTGGATAAGTACTATACCCTATAAATGGTTTACCCGCTAAAACAAAATACAGCTTATAACAATTGCCTCTTTATGTCAATTTTTTTCTTTCTGATGGGAAAGAGAAAAACCTTGACTTTCTAACATTTTCCATTTGGTTTGTGCTAATCTGAAAGAGCGGGGAGGGGTTGTAGATGAGGGCCGTGATCTTTGATTTGGATGGGACGTTATTGGACAGAGATGCTTCGGTACAAGCATTTATCTCCTATCAGTATGATCGTCTGATTGAATGGGTTGGCCATGTACCTAAGGAGCAGTATGTATCTTTATTTCTGAAGTTGGATTCACGGGGCTATGTTTGGAAAGACCTTGTGTATAAACAAATGGTGGAGGATCTGGATATTTCGTTGCCCTGGGAACAGCTGCTAGATGATTATGTGGAGAAATTCAGGGAATCCTGCATCCCTTTTCCGAATCTGATTCAAATGCTGCAGTCATTGAGAAATAATCAACTTGTATTGGGCATGATCACAAACGGAAAAAGAACATTTCAAATGGGCAGCTTACAGGCTTTGGGCATCGAATCTTATTTTGAAGTGATTCTTATCTCGGAATGTGAAGGAATCAAGAAGCCGGACGCCGAAATCTTTATGAGGGCAATGAGACGGCTTGGGGCGGTTCCTGAGGAATGTGCCTATGTTGGTGATCATCCGGTAAACGATGTGGAGGCTGCACGGAATGCCGGCATGATCGGGATATGGAAAAGGGACCCGCACTGGAAAACGGCAGAGGCAGATTATGTCATCGAGGATTTGATGGAACTGGTACATATTTCAGAAGTGGAAATTGGAAAGAAAACAATGAGAAAATAATGTGAAATTGAGTGGTGTAAGGAAGGGGGAGAATGATGGAAAAACATCGGCTGATCCAAGTGTTTGACAGGCAGGCCAATCGCTATGCGAAAAATAAAGAAGGCCCCGTTCTAAAGCAGTGGCGCCAGCAGCTGATAGGCGAAGCTTTCGGTGAGGTGCTGGAACTGGCTGTCGGAGCGGGAGCCAATTTTCCTTATTATCCTTCAGGAGTGAAACTGACCGCTGTCGATTTTAGCGAATCGATGCTGGTGCGAGCAAGACAAGCGGCAAAAGAAATGGATTTGGATGTCTCTTTTATTTGTGCCGATATTGAAGAAGTGAATTTTCCTGACCATTCCTTTGACACCATTGTTTCTACGCTGTCTTTCTGCAGCTATGGAAACCCTCTGAAGGTGCTTGAAAAATTGAATCGATGGTGCAAACCGCATGGCAAAATCCTGTTGATGGAGCACGGGATCAGCTCTAACCGTGCAGTAGCAGCTGTCCAAAAAGGCCTTAATCCGCTGCTGTACCGAATGATCGGCTGCCATCATACAAGGGATATGCCGGGACTCGTCCAAAAAGCAGGAATCAGAGTCGATCACCGGGAAAGCCACTGGTTCAATATGATGCATATAATCTTGGCAAGGCCGGGAAGCCAAGCAGAGGATAAACTTACAGGTTATTGAGCTGCTGTTTGATTTCTTCTGCACCCGTAATCATATTGCCGGTTTCTTTTTCCCGATGCTCATTCACGGAATCACCAGGCTCCAGGTTGTTTAAATTAGCCTGAATTCTCATCTTTTCTTCATCGACAATTGGGTTTTTCTTTTCTTTCAAGTTCATCACTCCATTCAGCGATTAGCTTTTCCCATTTGTATAAAAAACATGAAACTTTTCATTTGCAAAGTAAGTAGTATGTGGTAATAATATTTTTTGGGGTGGTATTCATGACGGGTCTAGTAGCCGTAATATTGATTTTTTCAGTCCCGATTGTCAAAATCATAACTGGCCATTTGCAAAGCAAAGCGAAGCTGCAAAGCCAAATGCTCAAAGAGGAAATCGAGTTGGAGAAGCTCAAACATGAAAATTTCTTGTTGGAGACGGAGAAGCTGAAGCTCGAATTGGAGAAAATGCAGCTGAATGCACCAAATGAGGATAAGACGTACTACATTAAATAAGTGACATAGCCAAACCGTTTTACATCCCTTTTATCATGATGAAAGGGTTTTTTATTTTGGCCAGGCCTGCTTTAGAGGAGAACCAGATAATTGCATGGAGCGGACAGTAAATCGCCCTCTTCGGACCGTAATATGCACTGCGTAGAAAGAAAACTCCCCGCCTCGGACAGTAGCATACATGAAATGGAGAGTAATTTCCTTTCATCGGTCAGTAAATCCTCGCGGAAAAATAAACCGGGAGCACAGGTAAAGAAATAACATTTGTCCACACACTTACACACATACCATTTCTTTTTATTAAAGGTTTCGCCTGACTTACCCACAGTATCCACAGGGTTATCAACACCACTTATTCACAAAGGGCATACAAAAGGGAGGCAACGCGCCTCCCGATGTTTATTTTCCTTTAGCCCTTCTGTCTGCCGCTTTAGATCTTGCCAAGGCTTCCATATCGTCTGCATCAGCCAGTTCGCGTGAAAATTCAATGTCCCGGCCGTCGGTCTTCATGTTTCTAGGAACCTGAGGAAGTTTTTGCTTGTTTTTGTCGCGAGCTTTTCTGCGGTCGTCCCGTCCCATCGTAACAAGCCCCTTTCAAAGGTCGGTATGCGAAGAGATGAAATCCCTCGCCATCCTATTATCTGCAGGATGCCGGCCAACGAAACAGGCAACTTTTACTTCCGTTTCTTTTGATCTGAGTAGCCGCCTGCCCTGTCCGCTTTTTTGAATTCGTGTGCATACAACACTTCCTGAGTGGTCGTCAAGGTGCTTCGTGGATCCGCGTCTTTGCGTTTTCCCATTTCTCAACACTCCTTCAATGATTTTATGCCTATCTCCATTTTTGCCTAATGGATGCTTCTTAAACCATTATTCGCCGGCCTTTTGTGCTAAAATAAAATCAAACTCAATCAAAGGATGATGCTTGTGCCAGTCATCACAAAAATTTCCTCGCAAAAAAAGAATGTGGACCGCTATAATATTTTTTTGGATGAGACATTTGCATTTGGTGTTGACGAGGAAGTTCTG
>DATBUB010000294.1:0-4442 GCA_036516555.1 Bacillaceae bacterium | reverse complement strand
CGGCCTCATTCCGAAGAGGCAAGGGGAGCTTGCATCCCAGATCGGGAAACTCGTTGTCAGCCATTTGGTGACACCGGAGAGTCTGCAAAAAAAGCTGTCGGAAGAAAAGTTTAAACAAGAGACAGAAGCTTGGGTGACCATGAAGCTTCACAGCTGGCTTGAAAAAGGCGTTACGCTGGAACAATTGCTCAACCAATTCCAGATCGAATCGCCTATCCAAAAGACATCCGCTTACATTGACGGAAAAATTGAAAAAAAATACTGGGAACTGAAGTCTGCTTATGGGAATCAAGCACTGGAGGACATCATCCCCGCTGATTGGATGGAAGGGATCAAGGAAAAGATTCCGGAAGCTGCGGACCATATCATTGAAAAAGGGATTGATTATTTCTCCAGCTTGGAGGGCCGTGAAAAAATCAAAACCATGATTGAAGACTTTTTAAAAGAGCGCGGCAAGCTGTGGAACATGATCCAAATGTTTATCGGAAATGATTCGCTTGCAGATAAACTTCAGCCGGAGCTCATCAAATTTTTCTATAATCCAGGCACAAAAAATATGCTTGTCAACGTATTGGAGTCTGAATGGGATAAGATCCAAAAGAAGACGCCTTCCGAATTGCTGGCCCGCGTACCGGAAGATGCCGTTTTGCATTATATCAAGCGGTCGGCGGCCGACATGCTTCAGCTGGAATCCATATTCAAAAAGCCGGTTGCGGAATTGATCGCCCCTTATATGGACAAGCTTCAAGAAACCTTTATTCCAAGGCTTCTTGGGGCGGCCGGCGAGTATTTGACTCAAAGGTCGGGTGAAATACTCGAACGTTTTCAGGTCGAAGCCATTGTCCGCGAGCAGATAGAATCCTTTTCACTGGAACGGCTGGAGGAGCTGGTCATTTCCATTGCCAAAAAGGAGCTGGTGATGATCACCTACCTGGGAGCCATTCTGGGAGGACTCATTGGATTGATCCAGGGAGTCATTGTATTGGTTACTTCATAATATGCTAAGATATCCAGGAGAGGAGGTTTTGCCATATGGCCGTTAACTTGTATGACAGTGCCTATGAGCTTGAAAAAGCCATGAGAAACAGTGAAGAATATATCCACCTCAAGAAAATGTATAAAGATGTGGCGAACGATGCGGAGGCAAACAGAATGTTCGGTGAGTTCCGCAACGTTCAAATGCAGCTGCAGCAAAAACAGATGATGGGCCAAGACATTACCGAAGATGAGGTGATGGAGGCGCAGTACATCGCTAACCAAGTCCAAGAAAATGATAAGGTGACCCGATTAATGGAAGCCGAACAGCGCATGAGCAACGCGATCACCGAACTCAATAAAATCATCATGAAGCCTTTAGACGAACTGTATCGTTCGCTGAACGGCCAATAAATCCATCCAGGAGCCTGCATAAGGGCTCCTGTTTTTTTTTGGCTGGTCTAATTGGAGTCTTTCCCTCATAAAAATAAGAAATAAAGACAACTATCTGCATAGAGGGGGAGCACCATGATTTATAAAATGCTCGCATTGAACATTGATGATACATTGCTGCAAGACAATGGGCGCATGAATAAAGCGACACGGGAAGCAGTGGAGTATGCGCTTGGAAAAGGGATTGCCGTCACCCTTGTGACATCACGGCATTTCTCTTCAGCAAAAAGAATCGCCAAGGCGCTGAAAACCAATACAGACATTGTGTCCCATCATGGGGCTTTTATTGGAACTGACTTGAATAAGCCCATTTTTGTCAAAAGGATAAATGAACAGTCTGCAAGTGAAATCGCCACGCTGCTGGAGTCGTTTGATTGCCGGATCAAGCTTGTGCATGAAAGCTATTCTTTGGGAAACAAAGTGCAGCTGCCGGACAATATGATGGCCAGAGTGGTCTTTCAGTCATCTAGCCGCTTTTCCTACCCTGAGCAATATGTGGATTCAGTCAGTGAAAAACTGATTGAGAATCCCGTTTCTCCGCCTCATATTGAAGCTGTTTTTGACAGGCAGAATGATCTCGAGGATGCCAAAAAGGCCATCGGAGAAATGTTTGACGAGGTCCATTGTATCCAGACCGGTGACCGGAATCTTGTTATGGTGCCTGCCGGTGTTTCAAAGCTATCAGGAGTCAGCTATGTGTGCGAGCGTCTCGGGATCCACCGTGATGAGGTTGTGGCCATTGGAGCGGGACCGGATGATCTCCCCATGGTACAGTGGGCCGGACTGGGTGTCGCCATGGGAAATGCCCCCAAGGAAGTCAGGGATGCAGCCGACTGGATAACCCGCTCATGTGAAGAAAACGGTGTGGCTTATATGGTGAAGGAGCATTTCCGGAAGCAGCACCGGCTAGAATTTTTGAGAAAAATAAATGTGATCAAATAAGCCATCATATAAAGAAGTTAGGCGGAGGCATATCAGCTTCCGCTTTTTATATGGACTGGGTTCTATTTTTTTTGCCGCGGTTTAGAATAATGACTAGCCGGACTGGGATAATGGTTGAAAGGGTTGACCTCCAAGCCGCGTATTCAGTACACTTAAGGCAGTTTTTAGATGAAAGGTGATCTTATGCATATTCAGATAGATGGACTACGCGATGAATATTATCAGCGTGCGCTTCAGCTCATCGCGAATTTGTTTTTTGAAGAATCCGTGATGGATTTCTCAGGAGAAATGGAACATCCGGAACTCATAGCCGCTTTTACGACGGGGGAAATGTCGGTAACTGCTGAATTGACAAGGGTCCAGGATGGTTCTAAATATCATGCATCAAGGGACGTCGTTATACTGGAGGGCATGACAGCGAAGGAAATCAGGAAGGAATATAAAAAGGCCTTGTCCCATGTATTTCTTTCTGTTCTGCAGGATTGCACGGGCATGATTCAAAAATGGGGAATCCTGACCGGCATGAGGCCAACCAAATTGATGCATCGCAAGAACCGGACGGGCATTTCTATCGAGAGGGCTCGGCAGGAACTGAAAGAAGAATATATGCTGACCGATGAGAAAATCCAACTCATGAAAACGATCGTGGACCGGCAGCTGTCAGTGCTGCCGGATTTGTACGACATCCGAAATGAAGTTAGCATTTACATCGGCATTCCGTTTTGCCCTACAAAATGCGCGTATTGCACATTTCCGGCCTACGCCATTCTCGGCAAGCAGGGGCGGGTGGACTCTTTCCTGAGCGGGCTTCACTACGAAATGCGGGAGACCGGGCGCTGGCTTAAAGAGAAGGGGATTGCCATCACCACCGTATACTACGGAGGCGGAACCCCGACTTCCATTTCGGCTGAAGAAATGGATGCCCTCTATGAAGAAATGTACGATTCGTTCCCGGGAGTGGAAAACATCCGCGAAATAACGGTGGAAGCCGGAAGGCCAGATACCATTACAACTGAAAAACTGGATGTGCTGAAAAAGTGGAACATTGACCGGATCAGCATCAATCCTCAGTCCTACACGCAGGAAACATTGAAAGCGATCGGCCGTCACCATACCGTTGAAGAAACGATTGAAAAATTCCACTTGGCACGGAACATGGGAATGAACAATATTAACATGGACCTGATCATCGGTCTTCCCGGCGAGGGGGTGCCGGAGCTGCAGCATTCCCTTGATGAAACTGCAAAACTGATGCCAGAATCACTGACAGTCCATACGCTTTCTTTTAAACGTGCATCTGAAATGACGCGGAACAAGGATCGGTACCAGGTGGCCGGCCGCGAGGAAGCCGAGAGAATGATGGGACTCGCAGAACACTGGACGAAAGAGAATGGCTATGTCCCATACTACTTGTATCGGCAGAAAAACATTCTGGGCAACCTGGAAAACGTCGGCTATGCCATGCCTGGCCAGGAAAGCCTGTATAACATCATCATCATGGAAGAAGTCCAAACCATCATCGGCATCGGATGCGGTGCGGCAAGCAAGTTCATCCATCCGCGTACAGGTGCCATTACCCATTTGAACAATCCAAAGGATCCCAAATCCTATAATGAATCCTTCAAGGAATATACAGAGAGGAAAATCGCCATACTGGAAGACCTCTTTTCCGAAGAAAGCTCGCCTGTATGAGGCGGGCTCTTTTTAATGTGTAGATAAGTCCTGCGTTTGTTGAAGAAGGCTGATCGGTAATAAATAGGCGATTATCGGTAACAAACCCTATGTAATCGGTAATAATGCTGGCATGACCGGTAATAAAGTGAGGAGAATCGGTAATGAAGAAGCAATCGCGAGTAAGAAGGCGATAATCGAGAGTAAGTGGTGCAACAACGAAAGTAAGAAGGCTATAATCGCGGGTAAGCGTGCTCCAATCGCGAGTAATCGGGCCGTAATCGCGAGTAATCGAGCCGTAATCGCGAGTAATCGAGCCACAATCGCGAGTAAGCAGCCCCATCGCGAGTAATCGAGCCACAATCGCGAGTAATCGAGCCACAATCGCGAGTAAGCAGCCC
>DATBUB010000293.1:0-9474 GCA_036516555.1 Bacillaceae bacterium | reverse complement strand
AAAAAAATAAGGATAAACGTAAAGATAATAACAGCTGCTGCAGGAAGCTGAAGAGCGGAAAATAGCCACATGCAAAATATGGCAAGAATTAGCGCTTTGAAAAAAGTTCTTTTCAAAAAAATGACCTCTCTTTTTATTAGATAGTGTTTATCTTATTTTAAGGCGGGAATAGGAATACTACAACTCCATAAAACACAAGTCCATCAAGGGAGTGGTTCGCTATGAAGTACAATACTGATGGCAGCAAAGTGGTTTTTGGAGTGAAGACCCCCTAAGGGTCAAGGAAAGAGACTGGCTTAAATTCATTTTTAGGCCAGTCTCTTTCTGTTTTCATCGGAGTGTTGGACAAACGCCCATTTTCCCCTTTTTCCGCTCGGTTTTAGCTCCATTTTTGTCCATGTGCATATGATGAAATGAAATCAACAGCATATAAGAAAGAGGAGGATGCGGCGTGAATTACTATGCCAACATGCAGGGTGCCGATTATCAGCTGCCCGTTGCACAAAATGATGAAAGAATTTTTGGCCGGCCATTTGGATTTGGATTCGGACGGCCTTTTGGTTTTGGAAGACCTTTTGGATTTGGATTCGGCAGGCCTTTCGGGTTCGGAGGACCATTCTTCGGAGGATTCCTCGGAGGGCTGGCTGCCGGGGCCCTATTAGCACCGGGATATGGATATGGGTATGGTTATCCTTACTACCCATACGGATACTATTGGTGAAAAACCAGCCAGACACTAACAGTGTCTGGCTTCATTTATTACAGTCGAAATTTCCCGGGAAATGATGTTTCAAGAAAGAATTTGTCGGATATCGCCTTCTATTTCTTTTGGATCTGCGGCAGGCGCATATCGATTGACCACCTTCCCGTTTTGATCAACGAGAAACTTAGTGAAGTTCCATTTGATTCCGCCTGTCAAAAACCCCTTGATTTCCCCCGTCAAATAGTTGAAAAGCGGATGAGCATTTTTGCCTTTGACATCCACCTTCGCAAACAACGGAAAGGTCACCCCATAATTCAGCTCACAAAAGGATTGAATCTCCTCTTCCGTTCCCGGTTCCTGGTTCATGAACTGGTTGCTTGGAAAGCCCAGAATGACAAAACCCTCATTTTGATATTTTTCATAAAGTTCCTGCAACCCTTTATACTGAGGGGTAAATCCACATTTACTCGCAGTATTTACAATGAGCAGAACCTTCCCCCTATAATCAGAAAGCTGCTTTGTCTGCCCGTCGATCGTTCTCACGGAAAATTGGTAGATACTCATCTTTACACCCCCTCCCTACTGTTGGAAAATTAAGATAAACATTGTAATCTATGATATAATGCCACTAACAAAATTGGAAGTAGCGGGAGTCGATTAGCGATTGCGGAAGTGCAGCACCAGATAGCGGAACTTTTATTAATTGCGGATGTGCGAGGCTCAATTGCGGAATTTGAAGCATTAATTGCGGAAGTACAGCACCCGATTGCGGAACTTTTATTAATTGCGGAAGTGCAATGCTCAATTGCGGAACTTGAAGCTTTAATTGCGGAAGTGCGATGCTCAATTGCGGAACTTGAAGCATTAATTGCGGAACAACTAGCTTGCATTGCGGAAGTTTTGTTCATTGCTGAACTCTGTGAAGTAATTGCGGAAGTTCAATGCTCAATTGCGGGACTTGAAGCTCTAATTGCGGAACTTCACATCCTAATTGCAGAACTGTTATTAATTGCGGAAGTGCGATGCTAAATTGCGGAACTTAAAGCATTAATTGCGGAATTTTCACACCCTAATTGCGGAAGTGCGATGCTCTATTGCAGAAATTGAAGCTTTAATTGTGGAACTGTTATTAATTGCGGAAGTCGGGATCATGATTGCGGAAGTTTTGTTCATTGCGGAACTTCACATCCAAATTGCAGAACTAGATATTCGATCGCAGAACTTCCTCCTCCAATTGCGGAAATCCAGCCACACAGAAAGCAGGTGCCAACATGCTAAACCGGATCGCCCTTTCCTGGAGCGGCGGCAAAGACAGCTGCATGGCTCTCCATGAATTAAAAAAAGCGGGACATGATGTCGCATGCCTGGTTACAACGGTTCCCACGGAAACAGGGAGAACCTTTGCTCATGATGAAAAGACAGAGCGCATTCAGGCACAAGCGGAAGCGCTGGGCATTCCAGCAGAATTTATCCATTGTACATTCGAGACGTATACGAAAGATTTCACCGAACAACTGATGGACCTTAAATTACGGTATGAGCTGGACAGCATTGCGTTTGGGGATATGTATTTGGAGGGGCACCGAGAATGGGGAGAGAGTCTGGCCCAGGCTGCGGGGCTCACATCCCTCTATCCCATTTGGGGCGAAGAGCATGAGTCGATGGATGGGCTGAAGCGTTTTATACATACCGGGTACAAGGCAGAAGTCATGCGTGTACGGAAGGATGCTCTTCCTGAAAGCTGGGTTGGCCGGCTCCTTGACGAAAGCTTCATCCGGGATATTGCCAAGAAGCCCGTTTGTCCCATGGGAGAATCGGGCGAGTACCATACGTTTGTTTTTGACGGGCCCTTGTTCCGGCATCCGGTCCAGCGCTAGGATCCATTGCCGCATCGGTTATTCGCGGATACCACTTTAGCGGATTGAGTGATGGTGCTTAATATATTGATTGACCCTTGCCGATCGGCGACATAGACGGCCCTCACATAGGGACTGTATTCATTATTTACGATATACCTTGGAGGCAGCTGGTTCAGCGAGTGGGCAAGAACATCAGAAAGGCAATGGTCGCAAGTGCATGACATATTTAATTGATCCAAATTTTTCGAGATTTCATTACGGACAATTTCTTCCATCACATTGTATGCCTGCATAAAAACGTCCCCTATCCATCCACGCCTATTGGCATGATCTTACATTTAAGTGTACTCCTGCCTTCTGATTTTGTACAGAAAAAAAAGACCTCCCCACGCCTGGAAGGTCTCTTTGTTCATGCTGGATGCGGCCCTGTGGACGTACGGACAACAAGTTTGTGAGGTACAATGATCCTTTTGACAGGCTCGGCCGGGTTGTCAATTTTCAAAATCAGATTTTTAGCCGCTTCATATCCGAGCGTAAAGATGTTGATATCTACGGATGTGAGCGGAGGCTTTGCCATTTCTGAAAAAAGAACATTGTTAAAGCTGACAATCGAAATATCCTCTGGTACGGATATCCCCATGTCATCCAGCGTATTCAAAACCCCAAGCGCCATCAAGTCATCCGCTACCATCAGTGCGGTCGGTGGTTTTTCCAGCTTCATCAGCTCCGAAACAGCGTCACGCCCTCCTTCGCGAAGGAATTCCTGATGGATGACATACTCATTCACAAGCTCGATGCCTGATTCCCGCAGGGCTTTTTCATATCCAAGCAAACGTTCTACCGTAACCACAAGGTCCATATTACCGCCGATAAAGGCCACCCTCTCATGACCAAGCTCCACGAGGTATTCCGTCGCTTCCTTTGCTGCCCGGAAGTTGTCATTGTCAACATGGGTGATTTCCTCAGCATGCTTGTACGGTTTTCCTATTACCACAAACGGAAAATCACGGAGGCGCAAATATTCCATCAGCTTATCATCCACACGCGAGTTCAGGAGAATGATCCCATCTACCCTTCCACCGTTCACCATCTGGATGACACCCTCATATATTTCATCGTCCGTCTTTCCGGTCGTCATCTGCAGGGCGTAATGCTTTTCGTGCGCACTTTCGCTCAGCCCGCGCAAGACATTGGAAAAAAACGGATTTTGAAAAATAATGTCGGCCGATCCTGGCATTACAAGTCCAAGCACTTCTGTGGATTGGCTGGCGAGGCTTCTGGCGATGAAATTCGGGTGATACCCAAGCTTCTTCATCGATTCCCGGACACGTTTTTTTGTTTTTTCACTAATTCTCGGGTTATTGGCAATGACTCTTGAAACGGTTGATGGAGCGACATTTGCGTGTTTCGCCACATCCTTGATCGTAACGGCCATGCATATCCCCCTCTCTATTGCCGGTTTGCTGTTAAGTGTACTTTTTCTTCCAATTAATGATTATACTCTGTCTTTGCGCCATAAGGAAGACAAAGAAAAACCTCTTCTCCAAAAGATGAATAGCATGAAGAGAACCGCAGCCATCACAATGGCTGAAACAGCAATGAACGAGCGAGGAGCATCCTCCGCTTTATACATGTCAGCGGATTCTGCTTCAAGGCTTATCTGGATATTCCCCTTTGCCTGCTTGATGTCCCCCATTGCCAGAAGGCTCCGGAGCACTTCCCTGTTTCCCAGTTCAGCAGTTGGCAGAGAGACCTCTCTCCGCTCACTTGAATTATTGATCGCCACCACAACGGTTTCACCTTTATACTCCCTCTTGAAGACAGCCATGCCCTCTGCTTCATGGAGAAGCTTCATTGTCCCCCGGGTCAGCGCTTTTTCCTTCTGCCTGATGGCTCCCAGTTTGGCGATATACCCTCTTACCTCATGGTCAATATTAAATTCCATCATGCGGCGGTTGTCAGGATCGTCTGCCCCATCCATGGCAATTTCGCTTCCATAGTAAATGATGGGGATTTCGGGCTGGCCATAAAGATACGCCAGGGCCAGCTTCCAGCGGACAGCCCGCTTCTCTTCATCAGCCGGCATTCCGCTGACAAACCGCTTCATATCGTGATTGTCGATGAAAGCACCCAACAGCTCGGGATTGCGATATACTTCTTTGTTTTTTTCCCACATGCCAAAAAGCGAGGCGAGTGACCGGTCAGGCTTGTAAAACACATCCCTTAGGGGTTTATTCAAAGGAAAGTCCGCAAATACATCAATCCCTGTTTCATCATACCGGGCAATCTGCTCAGGACGTTCAAACCAGACCTCCCCCAGCAGGAAGAAGTCTTTTTTGACGGATTTCACTTCCTTTGAAAATTCTTTCCAAAATTCCACCGGGACATGCTTCACCGTATCAAGACGATAACCGTCAATATCCGTTTCTTCAATCCACCATTTTGCTGCATCCATCAAATATTTTTTCACATCCGGATTCTCCTGCGCTAAATCAGGCAAACCGTAAATCCAGCCGTTTTCAAGGTCGCGAATGCTGTTCCAGCGGACAACTTCCTTTGCGGGGTGGAACCATGATTCCTTATTAGGATCATTCTGCCACGGATGATTGACTCCGACATGGTTGACCACAAAATCCAGGATAACTTTTATATCCCGCTCATGCGCTTCCTGAACGAGGGCCTTAAACTCTTCCAGCGTTCCAAAATGCTCTTCAGTATTATAAAAATCGTTAATCCAGTAGCCATGGTAGCCGCCATTTTCATTGTCAAAAATGGGGGTCAGCCAAATGGCGGTAAACCCCATATCTTTAATCTCGTCCAGCTTTTCGGCAATCCCCGCGAAATCCCCGCCATGATATGAGCCGGGATTATGGGGATCCACTGCATAGTCGTTGGAGGTATCTCCGTTATGAAACCGGTCGACCATGATAAAATAAATGATTTCATCCTGCCAAAACCGGTTTTCTTCCTCCGCTGAAGCATGAGGAGCCAAGTGCATGGCAAGTATGATCGCCAAGCTGTCAGCCCAAGCCTTTATCCAGCCCATAAGATCAGCCTTTCGTCCCGCCAGCCGTCAAACCGGATATGAGATATCTTTGCGAGAACAAGTAGGCAATGGCGATCGGCAGGGCAATTAAAATGGAGCCAGCCGCAAATCGTGTGAAGTTATTGGCAAACTGATCATTAATAAAGTTAAACAGCCCCACAGCGAGCGTAAAATTCTCTGGATCCCGCAAAATAATGCGCGGGAGCAGAAAGTCCACGAACGGCGCCATGAAGTTGAACAATGCAACGACACCGAGGATGGGCTTCGCCAAAGGCAGCATGATTTTAAAAAAGACGCCGAGATGTCCGGCTCCGTCAATCCTGGCCGCTTCATCCAGTTCACGCGGAATGGTGTCGAAAAACCCTTTAACGAGCCAGGCGTTAAACGGAATCTGCCCACCCACATAGATGAGGATCAGGCCTTGAAGCGTATCCAGCAGCCCGATCATGTTCAACATGACATAAATGGCTACCATGGCCATCAAGGAAGGGAACATCTGCAACAGCAGAAAAGTATACAAACCATATTTTCGCCCAACAAATTTATAGCGCGAGAAAGCATACGCAATCAATGCTGTCAGGATAACTGAAAAAAACGAGTTGGCCACCGCTACAAAAAGACTGTTCTTATACCACGTTAAGTAATCGCTTTTTTCACTGAACAGAAGCCACTTGTAATGAATCAGTGACCAGTTTTCCGGAATGATGCTTGCGGAGTACAGGCTTGTTCCCGGATTAAGCGACATGCCGATCGTCCACGCAAGAGGAAAGGCAATGACGGCAAACATGATCATCAGAAAGAGATAGATAAGCGACACTTCCAAACGGGATTTCACTTTAGGATTCATTACAGGTTGCCCTCCTCTTTAAAGGCACGTGTGCGGCGGAATTGGAAAAATGCAAATCCGCTCACGATCAGCCCAAGAATCAGGGAGATCGCAGCTGCCATGTTGTATTGGTTCAACTCAAATGTTAATTTATACACCCAGGAGATAAGGATGTCTGTCCCCCCTGCATTCTGTCCGCGGACGGCAGGGCCCCCTCCATTAAAGAGATAAATAATATTGAAGTTATTGAAGTTTCCGGCATACTGCATAATCAGCAGCGGTGCCGTAGCATACATGATGTGAGGAAACGTAATATAACGGAATTTTTGCATGCGGGTTCCTCCGTCCACATCTGCGGCCTCATACCAGTCTTTCGAAATGCTCTGCAGCACTCCGGTAAACAAGGCGAACACAAATGGGAACCCCAGCCATGTTTGAATCATGATCAAGGCTGTTTTCGTCCAAAAAGGATCCTGCAGCCATGGAATGGCAATCTGAAACATGGACAAGATATCACGGTTGATCGTGCCAAACTTATCATTGAACATGGCCGCAAAAATCAGGATGGTGACAAAAGCCGGTACAGCCCAAGGCAGAATGAGCACCGTGCGGATCAGCCGCTTGAACTTAATGCGCGGATCGTTGACGAGCAATGCCAGAAAAAGACCGAGGGCAATCTGCAGCGTTGTGGCGATGACGGTCCATACAATCGTCCAGGTAAAGACATTAAAAAACGTATCTTTCCACACTTTCATCGTGGCAAGATTGGCGAAGTTATCAAATCCGACCCAGTTTAATAGTTTCCTTGGCGGCGAGTTATATAGGTTGTAGTCCGTAAAAGCGAGGGCAACCGTAAACATCAGCGGCAGCACCACGATGAAAAGCAGCATGACGAGGCCCGGCGTGACGAATACATAAGGGAAACCTTTATCCCACGCATGACGGAACGCTTCCCAGATCCCGCGATTCGCTTCTCCTCTCGCCAGACGCTCCGCATCCTTCTTCGCATCGATGATGTTGAAAACATATAAAGCAAGCGCAAATCCAAGCAGGATAAAAGAAATCAAACCAAAAATGATCAAAAAGATGGAATGGTGCTCTCCAGGTATGGTTCCAAGGGTCCGAATCCCCCAGATACCTTCATTGATAAAGCGGCCGAGTGTTGCCAAGAAGGAAAACTCGACAAGGATGAAGACAATCCCTTTTACATACCTGCGGTTGTAAAGCTGTCCAAGCCCGGCCAACAGGATGGAAAGGACCATTGCCAACTTTGGATTATGTCTGTTAGTTTGTGTGCCAGCCATAAGCAATCCTCCCAAATCATATATAAAGGCGGATAAAAATAATTATTTTATCCGCCTGGTTTTTATGCAGACAATGCGGTACGGGCAGCATACCTGCCGTTTGACAGGTACGAGCCGTAAGCAGGATATACTTACTTCCCGCCGCCGGATGCCGCGATATTGTCTTCGATTGTCTGAACCGCTTCATCCAAAACTTCCTTCACCGGCTCACCTTTTGCGATAAAGGCAAGGGCGTTGTTGATAGGCTCCCAAACCTGCTGCATTTCAGGCGCGGAAGGCATTGGCTCCCCATATTCCACCTGCTCCGCGAATGCTTTGATCAGCTCATCTGAAGTTACTTTTTCATTTTCAAGAGCTGCCGCGTTGGCTGGCATTTCTCCTGCTTTTTCAAAATAGAACAAAGAGTTCTCTGTGTTTGTCACAAATTTCATCAAATCCGTAGCCCATTCTTTGTTCTCAGAGAACTCGGAAAGCATCCATGATTTGACTCCCACGAAAGATTGCGGCACTTTGCCTTCAATTTTTGGAAGAATCGCAGTTCCAAGCTTGTCGCCAAGGGCTTCCTTGTATGTCGGGATGCTCCAAGGTCCTGTGATGACCACAGCCGCCTTGCCGTCTGAGAATAAGCCGTTCATGATATCAGGATTCACTTCAACAGGTATATAACCGTTTTTGAACCAGGAGGAAATCAATTCCCCACCTTTGACAGTCCCTTCATTATTCAGGCCGATGTCACTGACATCATAGGCTCCATCTTCTTTCTTGAACACATATCCGCCAGTAGCTGCAAAGAAAGGATACGAGAAGTAGAAGTTTGCCGCCTCCATCAGGAAGCCATATTTGTCCTTTGAAGCATCGGTCTGCCCTTCGGCAATGGCCATCAGTTCCTCCATTGTTTCTGGTGCCTTTTCAACCAAATCCTTATTGTAGAATGTTCCGTATGTCTCAACGACAAGCGGTGCTCCCCATGTTTCGCCGTCATATGTGACCGCATCGATGGCTGTTCCGACATAGTCGTCTTTTACATCCGACAAATCAACCGGCGCGGCCAATCCCTGAAGAACGATGTTACCTATTCGGTCATGCGGCTGGAAGAACAAATCCGGCCCTTTTCCTGCCGGTCCATCAAGTGCCAGTGCTTCCACCTGATCCAGCATGCTCATTGTTACCGTTTCAACCTTGATACCTTTTTCCTGCTCATATTTATCAAAAATCTCACGAAGGGCATCTTTCTGCTTTTCTTCATCGTTCACCCATACGACAAGCTTCTCCGGCTTATCCGCCTCTGCTTTGTTTTCTTTCTTTTCCGTTCCTCCAGAGTTATTGCCGGATGACTGTTCCCTGCTCGGTCCGCACGCGGCAAGCAAGCCAATGACGAGCATCAGTGCCATGAACAATGATAGTGACTTCTTCATTTCTTTTCCCCCTCTAAAAATTAGTATTTGGTTCTTTCTTTTGTGTTGCAAACGTTTGCGCAAATTTGTTAAAAATGAATCGTTTCCCTATTTGTGAAAACGATTGCACCATTTATGGTAATTATACCGCCTATCTGGAAAAGTTCAACTGTTATTTTCTATTTTTTAAAAATTTTATTTTTTTCAATGACTGCTTCATTGACAGTTTCATGATGGTTAAGATACAGTTTAGTAAAAATTATAATTGGTTGGGGAGATGATTGGGATAAACAGGCAAGGAGTTATACATAGGGCTGGCGACAGCTATGCATACGTTTGCGC
>DATBUB010000292.1:0-2950 GCA_036516555.1 Bacillaceae bacterium | reverse complement strand
CTTCCACTGCTTATTGCGGAAGTTCGGTGTGTAATTGCGGAACTAAGCAGGCGGATTGCGGAACTAAAAGGAATTGCGTAAGTCTGGGCCGCAATTGCGGAACTCCCACTGCTTATTGCGGAACTTCTACCACAAATTGCGGAAGTTAGTATGAGAATTGTAGAAAATCCAAGAATTGAGTATGCATAACTTCCTCCGCATGGAGAAGGTTGGCCGCTTAGAATGAATGGGTATATGAATAGAACAACAACGAAAAGGATGTGTCGGCATGCTGTTTGAAAGGTTGAATAATGACTGGGCACCATTGCTGGAAGAAGAAATGAAAAAGCCTTATTTTCAGCAGCTGGAAGCTTTTTTAACAGAAGAGTATCAAGAATATGCCATCTATCCCGCCGAGAATGATGTGTTTAATGCATTACATTTTGCCCCGTTTGAGGACGTGAAAGTGGTCATTCTGGGACAGGACCCTTACCACGGACCCGGACAGGCTCATGGCTTGAGTTTTTCCGTACAGCCCGATGTGAGGATTCCGCCTTCTTTGAAAAATATATTCAAAGAATTGCATGAGGATATTGGCTGTGACATCCCCAATAACGGCTACTTGAAAAAGTGGGCAGACCAGGGGGTGCTGCTGCTGAATACCGTACTGACGGTCAGGAAGGGACAGGCTCATTCTCATCGGGGCAAAGGGTGGGAAACGTTCACCGACAAAATTATCACTCTCATAAACGAACGCGAAAAGCCAGCCGTCTTCTTGCTGTGGGGACGGCCGGCTCAGGAAAAACTGCAGCTGATCGATACGCATAAGCATAGGATTATCCAATCTCCCCATCCCAGCCCGTTTTCAGCCAGCAAAGGCTTTTTCGGAAGCCGTCCGTTTTCAAGGACGAACAGCTATCTTCAAGAAATGGGAGAAGCTCCAATTGATTGGCAAATTCCAAATCTTTAAACCTTATGATTTGATTCTTTTCTCCAGGAAAGGAGGAAGATGAAAGCAGCTTTCCAAAATGTCCGAGCTGAAATATTTCGCATAGAGTTCAGGGAACGCCCGCTTCTTTGGATCGGCCGGCAACGCCAGGGAGCCGAGTGTAAAACTCCAGAAGCTGCCCGGATAGGTTGGGATAGTGGCTCCGTACACCTCCGCAAAAGGGAATAGGCTTTCAAAGCTTTTATGTATTTTTTTCGTGATGTCCGGTTGGAATAACGGCGACTGGCTTTGGCAAACCAAAATTCCGCCTTCCTTGAGGGCTGACTTCAGGTTTTTGTAAAAATCAAGTTCAAACAATTGCTCTGCAGGCCCTTCCGGATCGGAAGAGTCAATGATAATGACATCGTATTGGTTTTTAACATGGCGTGCAAACTCGATGCCGTCTGTAAAAATAAAGGATACTCTTGGGTCGGACAGACCGCCGGATACCTCTGTCAAATGTTCCCTGGCCGCTTTGACAACCAATTCGTCGATCTCCACCATGTCAATCTGGTGGACGGAAGGGTGCTTGGCTGCTTCTCGTGCGGCTCCGCAGTCTCCTCCTCCAATGATCAGGACCTTTTCAGGATTTTTATGCAGTAAAAGTGGCACATGTGCAATCATTTCATTATAAATATGGCCATCCAATGCGGTGGTTTGAACGACACCGTCCAGAATGAGCATCCGTCCAAAGTCATGCGAATCTGCAATCATGACTTGTTGAAAAGGGGATTTTCCAAAAAAGACAACTTCTCTTAGCCTGTAGCTGACTTGTAAATTGCCCCGATCGCTCTCTGCCAGCCAAAGTTCCCCGTTGATTTCCTGGATCCAATCAGGATATTTTTCCATCTGTATGACCTCCTGCTCCAAAGATCAATTATCTTTTGATTTTTATAAAGATAAGGCATATGCTGTTTATTGTAGCAAATGGGTTCCGCTGTTGCGAGAGAAGCAGGCTGATCCCAATAGGATAGACAGGGGTGTTGGCAAATGGGCATTTCATATGAATCCCTCCTGGGGAAAATGGAGCAAGAACTGGCAAAAGCCAAACATGCCGCTGGATCTCAGCAGCTTTACAGCCATGTCTATGCACTGAAAGCGCTGGCGGAGATTGTCCTGGAGAGCCGGGGAAGCGGCAATGAAATAGCGGCTGGTGCTGTCGTGCAACCTCCTCCCAAACCAGTGGATTTGGCAGGCTCCGAACCGCTCCAGACGGAAGACGGAGCCAACGGAAATTCCATATTTGACTTTTAATCAGAAAACAGAGGTGTTGGAAGATGAAGACATTTATCATCCTTGGGGCCATCAATGCCTTTTTGGCTGTTGGGCTTGGGGCATTCGGTGCCCACGCGCTGGAAGGCAAGCTGGAACCGAAATACCTGGAAGTATGGAAAACCGGGGTTACATACCAGATGTTCCATGCACTTGGCCTGATTGCGATCGGCATTCTTTCAGGAAATGTCCAGGCATCCTCACTATTGGGCTGGTCGGGCTGGGCCATGCTGATTGGAATCATTCTCTTCTCGGGGAGCCTGTACGTCCTAAGCATTTCAGGCATCCGGGTTTTGGGGGCAATCACCCCCTTTGGAGGAGTGGCTTTTTTGATTTCCTGGGTCTTGCTGATTGTATTTGCCGTAAAACATGTGTAATCACAAAAAGCCGGGTTTCCCCAAAAAGGGGATGCCCGGTTCTTTTCTGTCACCTCGGGGAATATCTGGCTGCAGGACCTGCCCCGAAAGGATACTCATATTCGATTGGCTCGTCAAAGGTGACGAAATCTACATATACCATGGGGATGAGATACCTTTGTCCGGTTTCGGGATCGCTCAGGATGACGTGGTCGCGTCCGGCAGCTTCAATCACTCCATTAAATACTCGCGCATTCCACTCTCTATTATGCTCGAATGTACTGTGAATGCGCACCAGTTTGCCCTTGTTGAGGCGAAGGATATTTTCAATGTAAGATTCCTCAATGGGGAGCAT
>DATBUB010000291.1:0-4287 GCA_036516555.1 Bacillaceae bacterium | reverse complement strand
TAGAAAATGCCTCGATATAAAAAAGCTACTATCCCCCGAATTGGGAATATATCCACAAATGTTGCTTCATAAAGAACATGCTTATGAAGCACAAACAAACGGGAAAATTCCTTTTGCGTACCGAACATTTTGTAGAACCAGAGTTACCGCGAAATGGCAGATTATTATAAAACAGTTATTGTTCCGACATGAGTTTATCGTCCACGCGACAAAGGTGCTGTTGAAGGGGCTGTGGGTTACATTTCTCGCCAAATCATTGCAAGAATGATGGCTGAAATTCTAAAGGTTAGAGAATTATATTCTGAGTTATTACCCATATTGATCAGCGAGCAGACTGACGACTCTCCCTATCTTAAAAAAGGGTAAATGATTCTTTGGCCCTTATACACGAGTGTATGGACAGCGAGTTCGACGAAAAAGCTGTTTGGGATACGCTTAGGGAAATGTATCGATCCCTCAACCATCCAAGAGTGGGACTGTCCAATTTCTATATTTGGAGAGATGATTTTGAAGAGCGCTTAGAGGCGAATGAACAATTAGATAGGATTAAAGATAAGCTGTTTAAATTGCTGGGATGATTAAATAGGAAAGATGGAATGACAAATTTGATGAAAAAGGAAAAATTCCCTTGTAAGGGTTTACAAGACAAATGAAATATGGTTTTATGTATAAAAGGAGTAAAAATCCAATTTTTTTTATAAAAGAGAAGAATTTTTTCTCCCTGGCAAGATAAGGTCGAGAATTCGACTTTACTGACGCATCGAGATATCTAAATATTCATTCAATTGAACCTGCTCATACATTCGGTTTTGGGAGTTGAAGACAAATGTTAAAGAACGGTAAGTTAAGCCCGTCAGTGTTGATATCAAGCAATTATAAATCAATGACCAAATCAGAACAAAAAGTAGCCGATTATATCAATCAGCACACGGATGATATTCTTTATTCCACAGTTACAGACCTTTCGGAGAAAGTAAGAGTCGGAGAGACGACAATCATCCGATTCTGCCGGAAATTGGGTTACCGGGGTTATCAAGAGTTTAAATTGGCGATTGCACAAAGTCTGGTCAATCCGGCAGATCCAATGGACGGAATGGTAGAAGAAGGGGATTCACTAGAGGCGATTGGCAAAAAAATTACGCAGCAAAACATAAAAATATTAAATGATTCTCTGGAACTTGTTGACACAAAAAGAATTGAAAAATCCATTTCCGCCGTTTTGGCAGCAAGGAGTATTTCATTTTTTGGGATTGGTTCTTCCGCCTTTACCGCACAGGATGCGGAACACCGGTTTATGAGGATGGGATTCAACGTCAGCCATGCATCAGATGCACATGTGATGGCGATGAAGGCGGCGCTTGTGAATGAACAGGATGTAGTGTTCGGCATTTCCACCTCGGGCAGCACAAAAGATGTGGTAGATGCCATCCGAATTGCAAGGCAGAACAAGGCGTTCATCATTTGCCTGACCAATCAGGGAAGGTCTCCCATTACTCAATATGCCGATGTTATTTTGCTGGCGGCATCCAAGGAATCTCCCTTCCAGGGAGGAGCGTATTCTTCAAAAATTGCACAATTGCATATCCTCGATATATTAACGAAATCAATCGAAATACAGCAAAAGGATGCCACCTTTTCTTCAGTAAAAAAAACGGCTGAAGCTGTGCTTGATAAGATGTATTGAGTGCTCTAACAGTAGCTTTGAGAGGAGTGATGCTGAACAAGGGCATAGCTTGATATTTTGTCAGCTGATCATGATTCAATTTAATTTTTATAAGGGGGGTACATAAAAAAATGAAGAGGTTATCTATCATGTTGATTTGTATGTTGTTGCTGGCTGCTTGCAGCAACGGAGGAAAAGACAAGGCTTCTGGCTCAAAAGGATCAGGCAGTGACGGCAAAAAAGGCGAAATCAGCCTCATGATGTTTGAAGGAGGATTTGGGTCTGATTGGGTAAAGAGGAGTGCTGCTGAATATGAAAAGATGAATGAAGGCGTGAAGATCAATATTACGGCTTCTCCTGACATTCATACGCAGCTGCAAACACGCTTCATTTCCGGTGATGTTCCAGACATTATGAATCCGGGTGCAAAAGTGGATATCCAGGGTCTTGTAAACGGCGGGGATATTATGGAGCTGGATAAATTTTTGGATGAGCCGTCGTATGATGACAAGAATGTAACCTGGAGAGACAGCTTTATCCCCGAACAGTTCAAGCTGCAAAAGAACGGAAAAACGTACGGCATACCAACAGTCTTTGGAGCAGGTTACCTTTGGTGGTATGACGCCAAGTTATTTAAGGATAATGGCTGGGAATTGCCAAAGACGTGGGATGACATGGAAGCATTGAAAGAGAAGGCTGCAGAAAAGGATATTTCAGTCTTTGCCTTGCAGGGTATGCATCCCGGCTATTATTTTTACGGCGTATATCTGCCGCTTGTTCAAAAAATAGGCGGTGTCCAAGCCGTACAGGATGCCTTTAATCTGAAAGAAGGTGCTTGGGAATCAGATGCATTCCTGAAGGCGGCTGAAATCACAGGCAGCCTGAAGCCTGACGGATACCTGTTGGATGGAACTCTTTCTCTCTCCCACACGGATGCACAAACACAGTTTTTCCAAAGAAAATCGCTCTTTGTAACAGCAGGGACTTGGCTGGAAGGGGAAATGCAAGACGTCATACCGGAAGACTTTGAACTGCGTGCCATGAATCAGCCGGGCTGGAAAGGCCAATCAGACGAGGAAAACAACGCGGCACCGATTACATCCGGTTGGGGCGGAGCCTTTTATATTCCAAGCAAAGCAAAAAATCCAGAGCTGGCAGCAGACTTCCTAAAATATCTTTCTGCCAAAGAGTCTGTTTATAAAATGATGGAACGCGGGCTGGCCAGTACTGTGAAAGATACGGAGGATGCCATTAAGTCTGAACCGCTTGCAAGCTCCCTTGAGGTGATTAAGAAATCAAACAATAAAACATACTTGCCAACAAGCATGAATGATAGCTATCCTGAACTCGCCAATAACATATTGAACAAACTGCAGGGCCTGTTGAATGGAGAAGTTTCAGCGAAAGAGTTTGTCAAATATGCGGAGGAGAAGGCGACGGAGGTTCGGAAGGACTCAGCCATCGAAAAGCAAGAGTTTAATTGGGAGAATAAATAGTCTCCTCGTATAAGAAATAACGAATAATCTTGGAGGTTCAGCCCCGAATGGCAGATTTAGCTGTTCGGGGCAAACTTGAATTCTACATGAAAGAGAGCAGGAAAAGATGAATATAAAAAAACAGAATCAGTTATTTGTCCTATCTTTTCTCTTGCCGCCTCTCCTTCTTTATACGGTCTTCGTAATTTATCCCATTTTATCCGGATTGACGACAAGCTTTTACCAATGGAGAGGGACTGGGGCAAAGACATGGACGGGGCTTGGAAATTACATAAAGCTCTTTTCAGATGAAAACTTCTTAAATGCATTATTCAATACGTTTAAATATACCATTGTCCAAGTTCCCATTATTTTATTTCTTGGACTCCTGTTTGCCATATTGATCAGTGGAGCTGCAGGATCAAGGTGGGTCAATTTTTATCGCTCTAGTGTGTTCATGCCTTTTGTATTGCCGGGAGTAGCGATTGCGTTATTGTGGACCACGATTTTTAATCCAATCAACGGCTTGCTCAATCTGGGGCTCAAATCGGCCGGCTTGGATTTTCTGGCCCATGAATGGCTGGGAGATCCAAAAACGGCCTTTTGGGCGATTGTCTGGGTTAAGACCTGGGCATCGGTTGGCTTTTATACGCTGTTGTTGATTGCGGGGATATCCAATATTCCAAGAGAGGTATTGGAAGCGGCAGACATTGACGGAGCATCAAGGTGGCAAAAGAGCACCAAGGTCATCATTCCCATGCTTAGCCCTGTTGTGAAAGTGGTTGTGATCTTTCTGATTTTGAACAGTCTTAAGATGTTTGAGGAACCTCAACTAATGACGGCTGGGGGCCCAAACCGAACAACGGAACCAATTTCTCTTTATATGTATGAACAGGCTTTTTCAAACTTTAACTTTGGGTATGCATCGGCCATCGGGGTCATCTTTTTTGTCATCACCTTTATATTCAGCATTTTTACCATCAAAACCATGGGAGGGGACAACCATGCTTAAGCGGCAAAGAAAAAATAGAGACTGGTCCATGCACCTGATTTTATTGTTCTGGATCGCTCTCATCATCATCCCGACCCTGTGGGTGGTCATGAACTCCTTTAAAACTTCGGCAAGCATTTTAACAGATCCGTATTCAT
>DATBUB010000290.1:0-7792 GCA_036516555.1 Bacillaceae bacterium | reverse complement strand
GCGGAGGAACCAACCCATCCATACAGCTGCCGACCAATCCATAGAAAGATATTGCAAGAATAGGCCGATAGTGCTATATTAAATTCATAACCGAATAATCAACCTTATCAAAATCGGATGGGGTAGAGGAGCAAAAGGAATCAGTAGACCGTGTGAGGATGACAACGATGATCACGGATGAAAGGTTCTTTTGCCGAAGCGGATGTTTTGTCGGAAGATATCCGTTGGGGTTGCCTTGAACAAGGGTAACACTCTCATTATTGGGGAAAAACCAACAATGGGGAGCTACAGATCGCGATGGAGAACCTGACATTACAAAGAGTAATGATAGATCTCTATCATTGCTCTTTTTTATGTTTGCGTCATCTGCTGCTGCTCCAAATAAAAGCCGGCTCAAAAAGCTCCGGCTGTTTATCGGGAGGGAAACATGGAGAACACTATTTATTCATTGCTGCCGCCAATCCTGGCCATTTTGATGGTCATTCTGACAAAACGCGTACTCTTATCATTGGGTACCGGGATTGTGGCATCAGCGCTATTGCTTGGAAAAGGGAATCCTGCTGATTCCGGAACATACCTCTGGAATGCTGTAAAAGGCATTTTTGTCGACGAGGGAAGCCTCAATACGTGGAATGTGTATATCATTCTATTCTTATTCCTGCTGGGTGCAATCACTGCTTTGATCAACATGATCGGCGGAAGCAGGGCCTTTGGGGAATGGGCCATGACAAAAGTGAAAAATCGTGCGGGGGCACAGATTCTTGCAGCCGTCTTTGGCATTATCATTTTTATAGACGATTACTTCAACGCACTTGCAGTCGGACAGGTGGCACGCCCCATTACGGACCGGCAGGGCGTATCAAGAGCGAAGCTGGCTTATATCATTGACTCTACATCTGCTCCGGTGTGTGTGGTGTCCCCCGTATCGAGCTGGGGGGCATTTATCATCGGAATTATCGGAACCGTGCTGGCAAAGCATAATGTGACGGATGTTTCCGCTTTTTCCGCTTTCATCCAAATGATTCCGATGAACCTGTATGTTTGGAGTTCACTTGCACTGGTCTTTATCATTGCGGTCCGCAATGTTGATTTCGGACCCATGAGGAAGCATGAAGACCGTGCAATCACTGCTGGACAAACATATGACCCGGGCAAAACCATTCCTGGTGAGGTGAAAGAGGAATTGCCCATCAGTGAAAAAGGAAGAATCAGTGATCTCATCTGGCCTATTGCCGCTCTCTTTGTCGGGACGCTGGCAGCCATTGTTTGGAGCGGCCTGAAAGGTACAGAGGGCAAAGCCACCATCATGGATATTTTCGGTAATGCAGATGTCTCGGAAGCACTCATGTATGGAGGGGTGCTTGGGCTTGCCGTTACGATCGGACTGTTCGTCAGGCAAAACCTGAAACACCGCTCGCTCTCAGGCGGACTCCTGGGAAAAGGAATGCTGACCGGAATCAAGTCCATGATGCCAGCAGTTTTGATCTTGCTGTTTGCTTGGGCCATCATCACATTGATTGATGAACTCGGTACAGGTGTATACCTTGCAGATTTGGTGAAGCAGGCCAAGCTGGATCATTCATTCCTTCCTGTCATCCTGTTCTTGGTTGCCGGAGCCATGGCATTCGCAACAGGGACATCGTGGGGATCCTTTGGAATTCTGCTTCCGATTGCAGGGCAAATCGCAGCATCGACAGACATGGCCCTTTTATTGCCGATGATGGCTGCTGTGTTGGCGGGGGCTGTATTTGGGGACCATTGTTCCCCGATTTCCGATACGACCATTCTCTCTTCAACCGGAGCAGGCTGTAATCACATTGACCATGTGATGACCCAGCTGCCGTATGCCATCACCTCAGCAGCCATTTCAGCTGCAGGGTATATTGTCATAGGGCTTACGGGGAAAATAATATTTGGATTGGCGGCCATTTTGGTGCTGCTTGCGGTATTGACCGTGCTGCTCGGCAAAAATAAGAGCAGCGGAGCAGAAATTAAAAATGGAGCAGCTCTTTAATTAGATGCGGAAAGAGACAGCATAATTGCTGTCTCTTCCTGCTTTTTTGCTATCTCGATATAGTAATAATTTGCAATAAAAGAAACACATTTCTCTGTGAATAAAGATAATTGGCAAAATTATTATTTGGTGAAAAATTTTGCTTTGACAAAATAGGGCTAAATGGCTATACTGATTTTAGATTATAGGTAATAATCTGAAAACATAAAAGCTTCCACAATATTAAAAGGAAGCGTAGGGGGAAAATGAATATGGAAAATCGTGCGCAGTTTGGATCAAGAGCCGGTTTTATCTTTGCGGCTGTTGGTTCTGCGATCGGTCTCGGGAACATTTGGAGATTCCCGGCGGTTGCGTATGATAATGGAGGGGGGGCCTTCTTTCTTCCATACCTGTTCGCCTTGCTCACGGCAGGTATTCCGCTCTTGATCCTTGAGTTTGCGATTGGGCACAAGTATCGCGGATCCGCACCATTATCACTTGCAAGAGTAAAGAGAGGCGGAGAATGGATCGGATGGTGGCAAATCTGTATCTCGTTTGTCATCGCCACGTATTACGCTGTCATCATCGCATGGGCATTGGCGTACACCTTCTTCTCGTTTAAGATGGATTGGGGCAATGATGCCCAAAGCTTCCTGCTGGCCGATTACCTGAAAGTGGGCGGTACGGATACAATGGGCAGCTTTGTGCCTGGCGTATTGATCCCGTTGGTCATCGTTTGGGTCATCGTCTTGGGAATATTGTTTGCGGGAGTCAAAAAGGGGATTGAGGCTTCAACAAGAATCATGATTCCTCTGCTGGTTGTTCTATTTACCATTATTGTCATCAGGGCGTTGACTTTGGAAGGTGCCGTGGAAGGGCTTAACCAGTTCTTCAAGCCTGAATGGAGCACCATCATGAACGGTAAAGTATGGGTCGCTGCATACGGACAGATTTTCTTCAGTTTATCAATCGGATTTGCCATTATGATTACTTATTCAAGCTATTTGCCGAAGAAGTCCGATATTACAAACAGTGCATTCATTACAGGATTTGCCAACTCTTCGTTTGAGCTTCTAGCAGGATTTGGAGTATTTGCCGCTTTGGGATTCATGGCGGCACAGCAAGGAGTGGGTGTGCAGGAAGTGGTCAAAGGCGGAGTGCTTCTGGCTTTTGCCGTATTCCCGACCATCATCAACGAGCTGCCTGCATTTAATCAGGCATTCGGGATTTTGTTCTTTATGTCTTTGACGCTTGCGGGATTGACATCCCTCATTTCCATCACTGAAACATATGTAGCTGGGATTCAAGAGAAATTCAACGTTTCCCGTACAAAAGCGGTTATGGTAGGGGGCGGTTTGACTGCTGTCATTTCCCTTGCTTTTGCAACACAAAACGGCTTGAACCTGCTGGATGTAGCTGACTACTTCATCAACCAGTTTGGGGTGGCCATGGCTGGATTGTTCGAAGTTATCTTTATCGCATGGTTTGCAAAGCAGCTGAAACCGCTGCAAGCTCATGCCGACTCAGTTTCTGACATCAGACTTGGGGCATGGTGGAGAATCTGCCTGTCCGTTGTAACCCCAATTGTTCTTGGTTACATGATGTACGATAACCTTAAACAGAATCTTGTGGGAGATTACGGCGGCGGAGATTACCCGCGTGAGTTCCTGTTCAACTACGGATGGACCGTGGCAATCGGAGCGATACTGGTTGGTGTCCTGATCACAATGAAACCTTGGAAAGGGCATGCACTTGAAATGCCTGTCTCCCAAAAAGAGAAGGAGGTATCGTGATGAGCGGAAGCGCAATCGCCATGATGATTATCGGTGTCCTGATCATTTGGGGAGGCCTGGGGGCCAGTGTGGCACTTGCCATCTCCAAGGCAAGAGAAGCAAAAAGAAAATAGCAAACAATAGAGCTTCGGCGTAAATGCCGAAGCTCATTTTTTCTTCTTCTGTCTTTCTTCCCTCTCCCATGCTTTTAAGTGAGGATAAGGGTCGAAGGACCACTCATTTAGCCCGTTATCTTTATACATTCCAAAATGAAGGTGGGGAGGAAATTTCCCCGATGTTCCAGGTGGGCCATATCCGGAGCTTCCCACACTTCCGATCACCATGCCTGGTTCCACCACATCCCCTACTTTAAGGTCCTTGGAAAACCCGTTCAGGTGGGCATAGTAGTGATACGTATTATTTAGGTCCCTTATTCCGACCCGCCAACCTCCATACTTGTTCCATCCTTTCAGTTCCACGACCCCATACGTTGCCGCTCGTACTGGCGTTCCATAGCTTGCGAATATATCCGTGCCTTCATGAATCCGCCGTCCGCCCCAGCCTCGCCTGTCCCCCCAGGTGTTTTTATACGTATAGTTATGGGGGCGGGGGATGGGAAAGGCTTTTTCATCCAAATCGATTCTCCCGAACTTTCGGTAGATTTTTGCATTTGTCATGATGGCGCCTACCGTTTTATCCCTTTTATAGTATTCCCATATAGCAATCCGGAAACGATTGTCATCCATACCAAATTGGGAAATATACGATGCAAGAGTGTGCATCAGGTCTTCGTTATCCTCCCGGTCCGCCTTTCCGTCACCATTCCCGTCCTGTCCAAGACCTCCAAATAAGCCAATGGTGATCGCCTCTTTATCATCATGATTGGGGTTTGATACGCCGCTCCACAATGGAGGCATGGGGGAAAAGCCCAAAAGCCCCTCCGGTTTTGGCAGATCCTTTCGTACATGGCGAATGCTCCGCTCATATTGGTCGATTGCCGCAAGATAATACCAAGGGACTTGTGTAGCCGCTTCAGTCTTGGTATATAGTTCCATCCGCCATTCATATACTTTCTCTTTGGGCAATTCTGTTGCGGCACTCCTGCCGGCCACGGAAAAAAGGAGGACAAAAAGGATGCCCGAAATGATTTTTCTCATGACTCATCCCGCTCCTTCTGTTTTTTTTACGTAATAACGGATGAATAATACCTGAAATGGCTTGGCACATATAAATGATTACCAGTGCCAAGCCGTTCACTGCATTTATTTGTTCTTTTTTTGTTTCTCCATTTGCTGCCCATAATCCGTTCGATCCATATCTTCGTTCACTTCTCCGATGCCTTCTCCATTCGCATTTTCACCTTCGCTCATCTTATATCCCTGCGGTGAACGCTCCAGCATCAGCCTTACCGTATCACGGACCGTTTCATCCTTATGTCTGGATGTCGTGTTCATGGACGCTATATTCTCGACATTTTGGCGCAGCGACTGATCATCCGTTACATACACATGATACCAGCGCGGCACAACGGACATGGCTGTTCTTTTGACCTGGTCAGCCTTTTCCATACGGGCTTGGTCATCTTTTTGATTCGTGTTATAGGCAATGAGAACTTCCTGGTCCGTTACGAGTACACTGCTGTCCTCTATGTCAGGAAGAGAGACGGCCATTCTGCTGATGACATCAGCCATGCTTTCCCAATCCAGCCATTGCATGGATTCGGCATCAACGGTATTCCCTTGATTCTCACTTTTCACCTGGCGTACAAAACCAAAATTATCATTGTTATTTCTGCCTTGTCTGCGATTTTGGCCATTGTTGTTATTTATATCGGTATCATCCGTGACATTGATTGTATTTCCGTTATCCCGATAAGGTCCGCCATTTTCCGCCACGTCGTTGTTGTTGGCAGTACAGGCGGACAACATGGCCGTGCTGATGGCCATAGCGGCTATCCACTTGATTTTCAATAGTAACACCCCCTCTTTTAGTAGAATGTACAGGAAGCCGTTTTTTTTTCTTAGTAATTAATGGGGAATGAGCTATAATTTAATAAGGAAGATTTTTTAACAGAAACGGGTGAAATAAATCATGATTGCCATCAATAATCAGGAGTATGAATTGGTGAAGGAATTTCGCGACGGTTTTAACGAAGAGGCATTCCGTTCACGATACAGCGACATCTTGTCCAAGTATGATTATATTGTGGGGGATTGGGGATATGGCCAGCTGCGCTTGAAAGGCTTTTTCTCCGATCAGAACCAGAAAGCGTCTTACGATACGAAAATTGGTACATTGCAGGAATATATTCTGGAGTACTGCAATTTTGGATGCGCTTATTTTGTCTTGAAAAAAGCTTCAAAATAAAAGGGCCGGGGTGTGGATGCACCCCGGTTCGTTATCGTGCGTTCAGCTGTCCTGGTAGGGGGACTGGGTATCTTTTTTTGGATCTGCATGTGTGGGGTGCGAGCCGGGGAACTTTCTTTGCATGTTTTGATGCATTGATTTAAATTCATAATTAAAAGCACTGTAGGATCGCTGTCCTTCTCTCCAAGGCGTCGACTTATTCTCGACTGGAGTATGTTCACCTCTCGGCGCACCGTATGGACCTTCTGGTGTTTGCTCAGGAATGATATAATTCCTTTGCGTCTCCACATTCGATACATCGGTGTATTTTATATTATCCTGGTTGCGGTTATCATTATTGCGACGGATATCAGTCATGCTCCGACCCCCTTTTAAGCATTAGAATTCCCTTGACTTTCATTTTCATTCGCAGGGATGGCCAGTTGGCAGCTGTGGTAAAATAAATAAGACCTGAACAGGATTGGAGGGCTTTAGCCGTGTATTTTGTTGACCGCGAAAAAATTGAGGAGATCCTTGTTTTTATGGAGCGGCAGCTTTTGCTTCTTAAAGAGATGACAAGCATAAACTCCAGTATTGAGAAAGCCGCTTTGGAACGTGCAGCACAGACTGTCATCGAATCCATACTGGATACAGGAAATGCCATGATAGACGGGTTCATCATGCGCGACCCGGGCAGCTATGAGGACATTGTAGACATCTTGACGGATGAAAAAGTCATTGGACAAGAGCTATCCGATCATTTAAAGATCATCATTGCCTATCGGAAAATGCTGGTTCAGCAGTACGCCTCGGTGGACCATGAGTCACTTAAAGAGTCATTCACCTTACATATGAAGGATCTTGAATCATACCCTCCTTGCGTGAGGAACTATTTGGAGCACGAATTGGGACCCGTATCCGCTTTTAGAAAATAAAAGTGACCGTGTCACTGAAAGGAGGCGGCAGCGATTGAAAGCATATGATGGATACCTGATTGATTTAGATGGAACCATGTATAAAGGTACAGAGAAAATTGAAGCAGCAGCTGAGTTCGCGGAAAAATTGGCCGAGCTGGGCATTCCTCATTTGTATGTAACAAACAATTCTTCTAAGACCCCAGATCAGGTGGCCGAGCATTTGCGTCTATTTGGCATTAAGGCAGAGCCGGAGAAAATTTTTACGACTTCCATGGCAACGGCGAATTACCTTTACGAAAAAAACCCTGAAGCACGGGTTTATGTCATTGGGGAGGAAGGCATCACGGGGGCCATAATAGAAAAAGGGTTCCGAATAACAGACCAGAACCCTGATACTGTTGTCGTTGGAATAGACCGCAGCATCAATTATGAAAAATTGGCGATTGCCTGTCTTGCGGTACGGAAAGGGGCACAGTTTATCTCCACCAACGGGGATATTGCCCTTCCGACCGAAAGAGGGTTGCTGCCGGGGAACGGGGCGATTACATCTGTTATTTCTGTTTCCACCCAAACAGATCCTATCTTTATTGGAAAGCCCAATTCCATTATCGTCGAACAGGCGCTGGACATGCTTGGGACCTCAAAGGAGAAAACCCTCATGGTGGGGGATAATTATGATACGGACATTATGGCGGGGATCCATTCGGGTATTGATACGCTCCTTGTCCATACCGGAGTTACAACAAAAGAAATGCTTTCTCTGA